>NZ_CAXUNQ010000002.1:99983-279024 GCF_964252615.1 uncultured Bradyrhizobium sp. | reverse complement strand
CGTGACGTTCGCGAGCGCCCCTGTAGTGGGGCAGGACACGGTCAGCATAAGCGAGGTTTGAAGAGTGGGGATAGGTATACATTCACAAGTGCGTGAACGCCCGATCTGCGGTTCGTCGTGGTCGGGGCCGCCGATCCGCCCGGGAAGCGTAATCCGCCGCTCCGCTTGCGCCGGCGGATTACGCGTAAAGGCGTTATGGCATCGCGGCCGGGACAGGGGTCACCCGCCCGACAGACTCTTGACCAGCCGATACAGATATTCGTTGCCCTCGTAAAAGGATTTCACGAGAATGCGCTCATCCTTGCCGTGGGCGCGAACGTCGTTGATATCGCCCGCCAGCCCCGAGTGGCCATAGGTCGGAATGCCGGCGTTGCGCAGAAAGCTGCCGTCGGTGGCGCCGGCGCTCATGGTCGGCAGCACCACGGCACCGGGCCAGAATTCCTGCGACAGTTTCTCGATATTGCCCATGATCTCCTCATGCAGGGCGGAGGGCGCGCTGAGCACCGGCTCACCGAGCTGCGTCACGACGATCTGGTCGTCGGCGAGCACGCGCTCCAATGCCGCCTTGACCTCCTCGACCGGCTCGCCGGGCATGACGCGGCAGTTGACGCCCGCGCCGGCGAGCTGCGGCAACGCGTTGATGGCATGGCCGCCGCCCAGCATGGTGGCCACGCAGGTGGTGCGCAGTTGCACGTTGTAAACCGGATTGGCCGCCAGCCGCGTGAACGACATCGCGGCGGGGTCGGGTTTGTCGGAAAGTACCGCGCGGATATCGGCGGCGGTCTGTTCATTTTCGAATTGCGCGATCCGTTCGAAATAGGCTCGCGTGGTTTCGTTGAATTTATGCGGAAAACTGAATTTGGACAGGCGCACCAAGCCCTCGGCCAGACGGTAGATCGCATTGTCCTTGACGGGAAGCGAGCTGTGGCCGCCGCGATTCTTCACCTCGAGCCGATAGCTCACCGAGACTTTCTCGGTGGTCTGCACGCTGTTGCGGATCGCCCTGCCCTCCTTCAGCCCGACGCCGCCACCCTCGTTCAACGCGAATTCGGCGTCGATCAGGTCGCGGTGGTTTTTCAGCAGCCACTGAATGCCGAGCGCGTCGGCGTCCAGGATCTCCTCGTCGGTTTCCAGCGCCAGGATGATGTCGCGATCCGGCTTGTAGCCCTCCTGCTTGTAGCGGATCATGTTGGCGACGAACGACGCCGCCATGTATTTGTCGTCGCCGCTGCCGCGCGCATAATAGTAACCGTCCTGCTCGATCAGCTTGAACGGATCCAGCGACCAGTCCTCACGCTTGGCGGGCACCACGTCGGTATGGGCCAGCAGCAGGATCGGCTTGCGCGCACCCGTGCCGCGCAGGCGCGCGACCAGGTTGCCCTTGCGCGGGGCCGGCGCGAACACCTGGACGTCGCCCTCGGCAAAGCCGGCGGCGCGCAGCCGGGCCGCCATCGCATCGGCCGCCTGCCTGGTGTCGCCGGTCGCGGTGGTGGTGTCGATCTCGATCAATTCCTTGTAGATGTCGAAGGCGAGCTGCTGCCGCGGGGTCAAGGCGTCCGCACGCGATGGCACCGTCGGCGCGGCCGCGGCTAACGCTGCGATGACAGCCGCGCCAACGCGGCGGCCTAGCCTGTGGCAAGATTGCTGGAACATTTCGCTCTCCTTATCTGGCATCCTTCACGGCGACGACTTCGATCTCGACCAGAAATCCGGGATTGGCCAGTGACGCGACGCCGACCGTGGTCCTTGCCGGCAGATTAGGCTGCGCGCCGCCGAAAAACTGGGTGTAGCCTTCCATAAAACCCTTGAAATCCATCGGCGCGCGGGCATCGTGGACCAGGAACGCCTGCATCTTGACCACGTCGGCCATGCCGAGTCCCAAACCTTCGAGAATGTCCTTGATCCGGTTAAGGACGCCGATGGTCTGGGTCTTGACGTCGCCATAAGCCTGCGGGCTTTGCGGGTCGGCGTCCTTGTTGACCAGCGGCGGCACCTGCCCGCTGACATATGTGGTCGTCGCGGAAGACGGGACCTGCACCGCCAGCGCGATCGGGAAGGTCGAATTGGGGATGGGAGTGCGCACCACGTCGGCATGGGCGGCGGTGGTTGCGAGAAATGCGCCGATAGCGAGTAGTGTTTCGAGCTTCATGTGGTCTCCGTTATTATCGTCAGGGCCGGGCTTATCCTGCTGGATACCACATCCCGTCATACGCTGGCTTGACCCGCGTATCCATCCATCTTCGCAATCGACCTTGCGAAGGAGATGGATTGCCGTCAAGCCGGCAATAACGGCGCAGATCGGTGGATACGGCGGGGCTCGTCCCCGCCATCCAGGCCTTGCCTTCCGTAACGCAGTAAAGACGTGGATGCCCGGCACGACGAACTTGGGGCCGGACGCTACGGCCGCACGACCTTAACATCCTCCGCCGTCACCGCGTCCTTGTATTCATTGCCGAAATGCGTGCGCAGGTAATTCACCACGGCGGCGACCTGATCGTCGCTCATCATGGCGCCGAACGGCGGCATCGCGCGCTGGCCCCTGACCACGACATAGACCGGATAGCCGCCGGCTTCGAGATTCCTGTTGCCGGCGAGCGACGGATAGACACCCGCGCCGGCCGCGCCCCCGGCGTCGCCCATGTGGCAGCCCTGGCAGACATTGGCGAACAATTGCTCGCCGCCTTGTTCGGTGAAGCGGAAGGCGGGGCTGAAATGCGCCGCGCTCTGCGCATGGGCTGCAAATGACGGCAGCAACAGCGCCATCATCCATGCGGCTGCACAAGTTTTCGGATTTGCAGACTTCCTCATGTCTTCACCACGCGCTCATGCAGCCGCGTAATGGCGTCGAGCGACGACAGGATGGCGCCCTCCTGCCATGCGGGAAGATAAGACGCATGCTCGCCGGCCAGCACGATGCGGCCGTCGATCCGGCAGAGATTGTCGTAATGCTCTTGCCTCGCCTTGTCGGTCCAGCTCCCGGCGCAGCCCAGCGTGAACGGCACCCGATGCCATGCCACCGAGACGCCGTTCTCGAATTCCGCTCCGTATTGCGGATGGATGGCGGCGCCGAACTCGACCGCGCGCGCGACGCGCTCGGCCGGGGCCAGCGCGGTGAATTCGTAGGCATTGGCGCCCTCGAACAAATACGCGCCGAGCAGCACGCCGCGGCCGGACCGATTGAAACCGGTGTTGGGATAGGCGATCTGCCGGATCGGCAGGTCGGTGTAGCTGATGCCGCCGTAGATGGCTTCGTCCTCCTCCCAAAACCGGCGCTTGAACTGCAACCCGATCTTGACGGACGACACGTAAGGCACCGCATCGATCGCCGCCTTCAGCTCCGCGCCGACGTCGAGCGGAAGCTGGCTCAGAATCGACAACGGTATGGTGCAGACGCACCAGTCCGCTGTTGTCTGCAGCGGATCCGCAGGATTTTTCGCGTCCGCGTAGGTGACGGTGACGCCGTGGTCATCCTGCTTGATCCGCATCACCCTGGAATCGTAACGAATGAGATCTCCGACTTCGCGGGCGAATGCCCTGCCGATCATGTCCATGCCGCCGACCGGCTGAAACATCGTGGTCTGGAATTCATGCAGCGCGAAATTCTGCAGATAACGCCACATCCGCGATTTCAGAATGTCCGACAGCGCGACGGGTTCGCCGGGCAAGGGCGCCGCATCTAGCCCCCCGCCGGGGTCCTTGGCAAAACCGCGGAACTCGGCAGAAACCAAATTGGCCCTGTAAGCGTAGTCTCTGTCCAGCGCGCCCCATGATTTCAGCGTCTGCAGCAGCATCTCCTTGTCCTGTTTCGACACCGCTTCGTCGAGCCTGCCTTGCTGGGTGGCCTTGGCGAGCAATTCCGAAACCTGACCCTGAAAATCGGTCTTGATTTCGCGTATCCGCTGCGGCCTGCCGCCGAATGACTGCGATGCATGCAGCAGCGCGTTGTGATTGAGCTGGATGAACGGCTCCAACGCGACGCCGAGGCGCTTGCAGTAATCGAGCACGGCGTGATGGTGATAGGGAATCCGCCACGGCCCGGGATTGATATAAAGGCCCTGCTCGAATTCGCAGGTCTGCGTCGCGCCGCCGAGTTCGGTAAACCTGTCGCCGCCGCGCAAAGTCCAGTTACGGCCGCCCGGACGGCCGTTGAATTCGAGAACCTGAACCTTGTAGCCGGCCCTGCGCAATTCCAGCGCGGCCGTCATGCCGGCAAGCCCGGCGCCCAGGATGAGGACGGAGGCGCCCTTCGGATCGCCGTCAAGCCTGACCGGGCCTTTGTATCCGGACCCGGACGCGAAACCGAGGGCCGTCATCGCGTGAAACATCGCGGCACTGCCGGCCACCGCGCCGATCAGCGCGAGCAGATCGCGCCGGCTTGGTGGGCTTGCAGGACAGTTTTGCATGACGGCTGCGCGCTCGATCGGATAACCTCCCGGCCACCTTAGCTCAGCAAGCGGCCGCAGCGCTCATCACTTTTTGACCCTGCCGGCATCCATCCTGATCGACGGATCAAGCAGTTCTGTCGAAAACGCGCTTTCGACCGCGAACGGTTTCTCCATGCCGAGATAGGTCTGCACCAGGTCGTAATCTTGTCGCATCCGCCCGGCATCGATCCAGCCCAGCGCCCTGGTGGTCGTAAAATCGTCCGTCATCAGGAACTTGATGCGTTCCCACTGGCGTTCCTGGTTTTCCTTGTCGAGCCCGGACACCTGGTCAAGCAGCGCCTTCAGGCACGGGGCGACATCGGCGACGCAGGCGGCGAACGCCTTCTGGCTGATGCGGACGAAATCCTCCGCCAGCTTCGGGTTCTTCCGCAGAAACGCGCCGTTGACGATCAGCGAGTTGCCGTAGGGATTAAGCCCGATGTCCTTCCAGTTGACGAAACCGAGGTCGGCGCCGAACTCGATCACCTTCAGATCGTGTTCGTTATAGAAATCGCTGATGATATCGACGGTATGGCTCTTCAGTGCGGCGATCTTCGCCGTCGGTCCGACGTTGACAAAACTCACCGCGTCCGGAGCGATACCCGCCGCCTTGGCAAAGGCCGGCCACATCACCCGCGAGGCGTCGCCCGGCGGATTGCCTATCTTGTGGCCGGGAAACGTCCTGGCGCCGTCGACGCCATAACTCTTCAACCAGTAGAAGGTCTGTCCGGTATTGGCGTAGATGCTCATCAGCGCCACCACGTCCGCGCCCTTGCTGCGCGCCACCAGCATGGTGGCCAGATCCGCGATGCCGAACGGCGAGCCGCCGGAACCGACCTTCAGCGAGGAAACGCCGGAACCCTTTCCGACCTCGATGTTGAGGTCGATGCCGGCCTTTTCGTACCAGCCTTGCGCCTTGGCGTAATAGAACGGCGAATGATCCGCCGTCGGCGTCCAGTTCAGAATAAGGTTGACGGATTCAGCCGATTGCGCGGGAAGCGCGGGCGCCGCCAGCGCCAGCGCCAGCGCCGCGATCCTGAAGACCTTCATGACAACTCCCCGCTGTGCGGCCGGCATCTGACGGCGCTTGTCGCCAGCCGTCCGCGTGTCTACCAATGCAACAAGGGACGACGCGATTGTCAACCATCCCACGGTGCTTGGAGGGAGACCGGCGATGCCGGGCGACGGAATCCGCTCAGCCAGAACGTTTGCGATCATCCTGATCGTGCATCTCGCCGTGATCGTGCTGTGGCAGGTTCTGGTCGACGCATTTCACGTGCCGAAGTTCATCCTGCCGTCGCCGCTTGCGACCCTCGCCACGCTGACATCGGCGAAATATGCGTGGCTGTCCAACCTTGCCGTCACGGCGTGCGAAATCCTCGGCGGCTTTGCGCTCGGCGCCCTGGTCGGCGTCGCGCTGGCGGTGCTGTTCTGCTGGTCGCCGCTGGTGAGTCTGCTGCTGCTGCCGCTGTTCGTCACCTTGAACATGGTACCAAAGGTGGCGCTCGGTCCGCTGTTCATCGTCTGGTTTTCTTATGGCATCTTCGCCAACATCCTGATCGCGTTCTCGATCTGCTTTTTCCCGATCCTGCTCACCACGGCGCGCGGCCTGAGCGAGGTGGAACCCGATCTGCTCGATCTGGTGAAAAGCCTGCGCGGCTCGCGCTGGACGCTGTTTTGCAAGATCCAACTGCCGGGCGCGCTGCCTTACGTGTTTTCCGGCATGAAGGTCGGCGCCATTCTGGCGGTGGCCGGCGCCATCGTCGGCGAGTTCATCGCCTCCGAACGCGGGCTCGGCTATCTGATGATCCAGGTGCAATCCTCGCTGGACACACCGGCCATGGTGATGGCGGTGGTGCTGCTGACCGTGCTCGGGGTCACGCTTTACGGCATGGTGCTCGGTCTCGAACGGCTGTTCGTGGTCCGGGACGTGCGGCTGCAACAATAAGGACGAGCCATGCTGCTGACGCGCGACACCCTGCCGGACACGATTTCCGACGTTACCGCGCTTGACGGCCTGCTGTGCCGGCCGAGCCAGGCGTTGATGGACGATCTCGACAAGGTTGGGGGCGACATCATGATCCTCGGCGTGGCCGGAAAAATGGGGCCGACGCTGGCGGGACTTGCCAAGGCCGCCCTGCCCGGCCGCCGCATCCTCGGCGTCGCGCGCTTCAGCGATCCGTCGGTGAAGGCGTGGCTGCAAGCCCGCGGCGTCGAAACCATCACATGCGATCTGCTCGATGAGGCCGCCCTTCGCGGCTTGCCGAAGGCTGCGAATATCGTGTTCATGGCCGGCCGCAAATTCGGCGCCGAAGGCGACCTGTCGCTGACCTGGGCGATGAACGCCCATGTGCCGGCGCTGGTGGCGCAGGTGTTCCCGCAGTCGCGGATCGTCGCGTTCTCGACCGGCTGCGTCTATCCGTTCGTGGCCGTGAACGGAAAAGGCGCCGACGAAAGCGTCGCGCCCGATCCTCCCGGCGAATACGCCCAATCCTGCGTCGGCCGCGAGCGGATGTTCGAATATTTTTCACGCCGGTTCGGCACGCCGGGCCGGCTGTTCCGGCTGAACTACGCGATCGACATGCGCTACGGCGTGCTGCACGACATCGCGAGCAAGGTTTTGCAGGGCGTGCCGATCGACGTCAGTCTCGGCCATGTCAATTTCATCTGGCAGGGCGATGCCGCCGCGCAAGCGCTGCGCTGCCTTGCGCATTGCGATGTGCCGACCTCGCCGATCAATGTCAGCGGCCACGAAATTCTCGGCGTTCGCGATCTCGCCGTCAGGCTCGGCGCGTTGCTGGGGCGCGAACCGGTGATCGTCGGCACCGAGCAGCCCACCGCATGGCTCACCGATACGTCGCAGGCGGTAAAGCTGTTCGGGCTGCCGGTCGTCGATACCGAACGGCTGATCGTCTGGACCGCGGACTGGGCGGCGCGTTCGATGCCGAGCCTTGGCAAGCCCACCAAATACGAGGTCCGCGATGGGCGGTACTGACCAGCCCGCCATCGTTCAACTCGCCCCGGAGGACGCGCGCGCCGGGCTTGTGCTGTCCGGGGAATCACACTGGAACCAGAACGAAGCCGACTGGCGGTTCTTTTTAAGGATGGCAATGGTGTTGGGCATTCGCGACGGCGACGCCCGCCTGATCGCGACGGCCGCGCTGTTGCCTTACAGCCCGGCCGACGCATGGATCAGCATGGTGCTGGTCACCGCAAGCCGGCGCCGCCGCGGCCTCGCGACCCGGCTGCTCGCCGCATGCCTTGATCGCGCGGCGAAGCTGGGGCTCACGGCCTGGCTCGATGCGACGCCGGCGGGCGCCGCGGTGTACGGTCCGCTCGGGTTTTTCCCGGCGCTGGAACTGCGGCGGTTGCGCGGTGCAGGCGCGGCAAAAGGGCCACGACTCGGATCCGACGGCAATCTCGATGAGATGATTGCGCGCGACCGCCACGCGATGGGGTTCGATCGCAGCGCCCTGCTGCGCGAACTCGGCGGACGCTCCGGATCGCGCGTGATCTCGCAGGGCCGCGCGATGGCGATGGTCCGCGACGGCCGCACGGCAAGGCACATCGGTCCGCTGTATGCCGATGATGCCGGCTCGGCCGCCGCGTTGATCGAAACCGTCGCGCAATCCGAATCAGGTCCGATCCTGCTCGACGTGGTGAATGAACGGCGCCAGTTCCTCGAGCACCTCGCCGGCGCCGGCTGGACCGTCGAACGGCCGTTTCAGCGCATGCGGTTCGGCCGCGCGACGACTGTGAACGCGGAGCTTCCGTTTGCCGTCGCCGGCCCCGAATATGGATAGAGGCCCGTCATGCATCACAGCAAGATGAACCCCGAGGTGCGGCGCCTGATCGCCGAGGGCACGGTCATCCCGGCGCATCCGCTGGCGCTCAATGCCGACCGGTCGCTCGACACCGTGCACCAGCGCGCGCTGACGCGCTATTACATCGACGCCGGCGCCGGCGGACTGGCGGTCGGCGTCCACACCACGCAATTCGCGATCCGCGACGCCGGGCTGTACAAACCGGTGCTCGAACTCGCCGCCGAAACGGCTGCGGCCTGGACCAGCCGGCCGCTGGCGATGGTCGCAGGCCTGGTCGGCCCGACCCGACAGGCGATCGCCGAAGCAAAGACCGCGCGTGCAATCGGCTATCACGCCGGGCTGCTCAGCCTCGCCGCCATGAAATCCGCTTCCGAGCACGAGATCGTTCTCCATTGCGAAGCGGTGGCGCGCGAGATTCCGCTGGTCGGCTTCTATCTGCAGCCGGCCGTGGGCGGGGTGATCCTGAGCGCCGATTTCTGGCGGCGTTTTGCGGCCATCGACAATGTCATCGCCATCAAGATCGCGCCGTTCAACCGCTATCGCACCCTCGACGTACTGCGCGGCGTCGCCGCGGCGGGCGCGCTGGAACGCGTGGCCTTCTATACCGGCAATGACGATCATATCCTGCTCGACCTCACCTTGCCGTTCGATCTGCGCGACAAGGGGGTCGCCACCCGCGTCCATATTCGCGGCGGGTTGCTCGGGCACTGGTCGGTATGGACCGCGAGCGCGGTTCTGCAATTCGAGAGCTGCCGCGCCGCGCGCGGCGCCGACAGCCTGCCGGCCCACCTGCTCGCGCTCGACGCCAGGGTCACCGATTGCAACAGCGCCTTCTTCGATGCGGCCAATAATTTCCACGGCTGCATCGCCGGCTGTCACGAGATTCTGCAGCGGCAGGGCCTGATGCAGGGCATCTGGTGCCTCGATCCGTCTGAAGGCCTGAGCCGCGGCCAGATCGACGAGATCGACCGCGTCTGCCGTGAGCATGCAGACCTCGCCGATGATGCCTTTGTCGCCGCCCATCTGCAGAAATGGCTGGCATGACGGCGGAAGATCCCTTCATCCGCCTGCGCAACGTCCGCAAGGTGTATCGCGCGCAAGGCGGGGAAGTTCTGGCGGTGTCCGACGTCACCATGGACGTCGGCGAAGGCGAGTTGATCTCGCTGGTCGGGCCCTCCGGCTGCGGCAAGACCACGGTCCTGAAAATTCTCGCCGGTCTCCATCAAGCAGACGGCGGCAGTATCCGGATCGGCAATGCGCGCACCCCCTTCGATCCGGCGCGCGACATCGGCATGGTGTTCCAGCAGGCGCTGCTGCTGAAATGGCGGACCATCCTCGACAACGTGCTGTTGCCGGCGGAAATCGTCGGCCTGCCGATCAAGGCGGCGCGGACCCGGGCGCGCGACCTTCTCCACCTGGTCGGACTTGCCGGCCATGAAAACAAGTATCCGCAGCAGCTCTCCGGCGGCATGCAGCAGCGCACCGCGATCGCGCGCGCCTTTATCCACGATCCCAGGCTGATCCTGATGGATGAGCCGTTCGGCGCGCTGGACGCGCTGACGCGGGAGCAGATGAACCTCGAAATGCTGCGGATCTGGCGCGAAAGCGGCAAGACCATCATCTTTGTGACGCACTCGATCCAGGAGGCGGTGTTCCTCGGCTCGCATTGCGCGGTGCTGACCGCGGGTCCGGCGCGGATGGCCGAGTATTTTCCGATTCTGCTGCCATATCCGCGCACCCTGCCGCTGAAGACCACGGAAGAATTCGGCGCCTATGCGAGGCGGATTTATGCGAGTCTGGGACTTGGGGCGGGCGTCTGAAGCTCAAGGGGGAAGCGGGATTTTTGCAGCGTCGGCATGCCCGGGCACGTCTTTACGGCCGCGCGTGGATCAAGACGTGGATGGCCGAAACAAGCCCGGCCGTGACGGATTCTGCAATATCCGCCGCGCTTTCCTTCGTCATGCGTTCTGCGGCACCCGCCGCTCTACCCTTCGTCATGCCCGGGCTTGTCCCGGGCATCCACGTCTTGACGGCATCGCAGCAAGGAAAAACGTGGATGGCCGGGACGAGCCCGGCCATGACGAGAGCTTTGGCGAACGACCGATTTCGGATAAGGTTTCGCGCACCTAAAGGACCGCACCGATGTACAAGCCCGCCGACGTCACGACATCGCCCGACTACCCCGTTCCCGACCAGATGAAAGCCTGGGTCCTCGGCACTCCCGACCAGCTTCACTTGCGCGAAAAACCGGTGCCGGTGCCGCAGCGCGCCGAAGTTCTGGTCCGCATCGATGCCGTCGCCATCTGCGCCACCGACCTCGAGATCATCCACTCGGGATCGCCGGCAAAAATCCTGGGCGGACTGCCCTTCAACAAGAATTTCACGCCGGGCCATGAATACATGGGAACGGTGGTCGCGCTTGGACCGGGCGTCGACGAGTTTGCGATCGGCGAGCGCATCAGCGTCGAGATTCACGCCGGCTGCGGCCAGTGCAAGCGATGCCGGCAGGGCATGTACACGTCCTGCCTCAATTACGGCGAACCCGGCAAGGGCCATCGCGCCAACGGTTTCACTACCGACGGCGGTTTTGCCGAATACGCCGTCAATCATATCAACACGCTGGCGCGGGTGCCGGACACCATGAGCGACGCGGAAGCGACGCTGGTCGTCACCGCGGGAACATCGATGTACGGCCTGACCGAACTCGGCGGGCTGGTCGCCGGCGAAAGCGTCGTCGTCATCGGCCCGGGTCCGATCGGACTGCTCGCCGTCGCTGTTGCAAAGGCGCTCGGCGCAAGCCCGGTGATCCTGACCGGGACGCGCGACTCCCGTCTCGCCATCGGAAAGGAGCTCGGCGCGGACCGCGTCATCAACGTTGCAAAGGAAAACGCGGTCGAGATCGTCAAACAGCTTACCGGCGGCATCGGCGCCGATTACGTGATCGAATGCGCAGGCACCGAAGGCACCGTCAATGACGCCATCCACATGACCAACCGCGGCGGGAAAATCTGCCTGGCGGCGTTTCCGCACGATCCGGTGACGATGGATCTGGCGCACCTGGTGAAGAACAACATCTACGTCTACGGCATCCGCGGCGAAGGCCGCAGCGCCACCCGCCGCGCCATGACGCTGATGGCGGAGAAGCGGTTCGATGCCGCCAGGATTCACACCCACACCTTCGCGCTGGCCGATCTGCCGACCGCCCTGCGCTACGCCCGCGACCGGGTGGACGACGCCATCAAGGTGGTGGTCACGACGCGGGATGCCGCCGCGCTCAGCAGCGCTGCGGAGTGAATCACCTCTCCCCGCAAGCGGGGCGAGGGAGAAGGGATCATTCGGCCGTCCACCCTCCGTCGACGATCAGCGACGAGCCGGTCATCAGCGCCGACGCATCGCTGGCCAGAAACACCACGGCGCCCATCAGGTCCTCGACGGTGCCGAGCCGGCCGAGTTTTATTTTGGACAGCACGCTGTCCCGGAACGCGGCGTTCTGAAAAAACGGTCGCGTCAGCGGAGTCTCGATGAAGGTCGGGCAAAGCGTGTTGACCCGGATGCGGTGCGGCGCCAGTTCGATCGCCATGGCTTTGGAAAACCCCTCCATCGCCCATTTCGAGGCGCAATACAGCGAACGGTTGGCGCTGCCGACATGGCCCATCTGCGATGAGATGTTGACGATGGAGCCGGATGTGCCGGCGGCGATCATGCGCCGCGTCACCGCCTGCGCGGCGAAGAACGCCGCCCGCACATTCAGGCCCATCACGTGATCGAAATCCTCGAGCGGGACTTCGGTGAAGGGCTTCGGCCTGTTGGTGCCGGCATTGTTGACAAAGACGCCGTACGGCTCCGCGGCGGCGATCGCCGCCGCAAACGTCGGAATATCGGTGACATCGAGCGCCAGCCAGTCCGCGGCATGGCCGGCCTGCCGCAGCGCCTCGGCGCCCTGCTCGATTTCGCCGGTGGTGCGGGCGCACAGCGTGACATGGGCGCCGGCTTCGGCCAGCGCCGCCGCCATCGCCGCGCCGATGCCGCGTCCCGCGCCGGTGACCAGCGCGCGGCGTCCGTCGAGGCGGAACGACGGGGTCGTCGGGATCGAGGCGGTCATTCTGCCGCACTTGCGTAAGGAATATTGCGCCCGCCATAGCGGCGAACCCGGACGTTGGCCTGCTCGGCGTGCCCGGCAAATCCCTCCAGCATGCACAACCGTGAACAATATTCGCCGATCATGGCGGACGCCTGGTCGGTCAGCACACGCTGATAGGTGACGGTCTTGAGAAATTTTCCGACCCACAGACCGCCGGTATAGCGCGCCGCCTTCATGGTCGGCAGCGTGTGATTGGTGCCGATCACCTTGTCGCCATAGGCGACATTGGTTCGCGGTCCGAGAAACAACGCGCCGTAGTTGGTCATCTTATGAAGAAAAACATCGGGATCGCGCGTCATCACCTGGACGTGCTCGGACGCGATCCTGTCAGCTTCCCGGATCATCTCGGCTTCATCGTCGCACACGATCACCTCGCCGTAATCTTCCCAGGCCTTTGCCGCGATCGTCGCCGTGGGCAGAATTTTGAGCAGGCGCTCGATTTCGGCCATGGTTTCGCGCGCCAGCCGCTCTGAATTCGTCAGCAGGATTGCCGGCGAATTCGGCCCGTGCTCGGCCTGTCCCAGCAGATCGGTGGCGCACATCTCGCCGTCGACCGATTCATCGGCGATCACCAGGGTTTCGGTGGGACCTGCGAAAAGGTCGATGCCGACGCGCCCGAACAACTGCCGCTTCGCCTCCGCCACGAAAGCATTGCCGGGTCCGACCAGCATATCGACCTTCTCGAAGCTTTCCGTGCCGAGCGCCATGGCGCCCACCGCCTGGATGCCGCCGAGACAGTAGATCGCGTCGGCGCCCGCCAGATGCTGCGCCGCGACGATGGCAGGCGCCGGCTTGCCCTGATAGGGCGGCGCGCAGGTGACGATGCGGTTCACGCCAGCCACTTTGGCGGTAATCACCGACATATGCGCCGAGGCCAGCAGCGGATATTTCCCGCCCGGCACATAGCAGCCGACCGAACTGACCGGGATATGCTTGTGGCCGAGCACGACGCCGGGCAGCGTCTCGACTTCGATATCGAGCATCGACTGGCGTTGGGCTTGCGCAAAATTGCGCACCTGGGCTTGCGCAAATTTGATGTCATCGAGATTGCGTTGCGACAATTGCGACAGGCAGCCCTCGATCTCGGCGTCGGTAAGCCGGAAATCGCGGCGGTCCCACTGATCGAACTTGATGGAAAGCTCGCGGATCGCCGCGTCGCCGCGCTTTTCGATATCGGCCAGAATCCCCTCCACCGTGGCGCGGACTTTCGAATCATCCTCGGCACGCTGGGCGGCGTCGCGGCCGCGCTTTAAAACTCGCGCCATCGGCGTCTCCTTGCGATTATTTGATGGCCTGCGGATTGATCGGCGAACCGGCGCCGCCGGGCAGATGCAGCGGCGGTGCGGTAAAGAAGAATTCGTAGACATGATCGTTGGCGCAGTCCTCGGCCAGTTCCTTGAGGTAAAAGATCTCGCCCATGGAAATGCCGATCGCGGGGATGACCACCCAATGCCATGGCTGGTTGGCGTCCTTGGTCTCGTTGGGGCGCACCTCGCATCCCCAGGTATCGGTGCAGATGGCCGCGATGTCCTTTTCTCGGATCCAGTAGCAGGTTTCGAACGCAAAGCCCGGCGCATCGCCGCCCGCATAGCCGCGCCAGTCTCCGCTTTTCAGGCAGCGCTCCTGATGGCCGGTGCGCACGATCACGAAATCGCCCTTCCTGACCTCGACGCCCTGCCTGGCCGCGCACGCGTCGAGATCGGCATTGGTGATGGCATAGCCGTCGTCAAGCGAGTCGACGCCCCTGAACCGGGCCATATCCAGCAGCACGCCGCGGCCGACCATCTTGTCGCGGACGTGTTCGATGCCGTTCTTCCTGGCGCCGCGTGCGTCGACCAGGGACGCATCATGGCCATTGTACATCTTGTCGTCGAGAAAGATGTGGCAGAGCGCGTCCCATTGCGTCGAGGCCTGGCACGGCATGTTGATGGCGTCGTCGGCATAGCGCAGATACGGAAACGGCTTGTCCTGATTGCCCGCCGCCGCGTCGGTCCCGGTCGCCAGCATGGTGTGGATCGGATTCCAGCGCCCGCCGAACAGCCCGGACTGAATCGGCTCCTTCAGCGACAGCCCCAGCGAAAATATCCTGCCGCGCTTGATCAGCCGGCCGGCATCGATCACGTCCTGCGGCGTCACGTTGTTGAGCGTGCCGATCTGATCGTCCGCGCCCCAGCGTCCCCAGTTCGATAGCTTCTTCGCGGCTTCGTCGATCGCTGCCCTGTCGACTTTCATGGCTTCCTCGTTTCTTGACGCACTGAACCTTTTACCCTCATTGCGAGCCAGCGCCGCCCGATGACAGGCCCAAAGCAATCCAGCGCAACCCGGCACAGACTGGATTGCTTCGTCGCAGCGCTCCTCGCAATGACGGACCCATCATGCCACCCCGCCGAGATACAGCCGCTTGACGATGTCGTTGCCCCGCAACTCGTCCACCGATTTCGCCGCCACCACGATTTCGCCGTGCACGATGATGTAGCCGCGATCGGCGATGCGGATCGCCTGGTTGAAGTTCTGCTCGGCCATCAGCACGGTCAGGCCGAGATGCCGGTTGAGTTCGCCGATCTTGGTGATGGTCTGCGAGACCAGCAGCGGCGACAGGCCCACCGACGGCTCGTCGATCAGCAGCAGGCGCGGCGACGACATCAGCGCGCGGGCGATCGCCAGCATCTGTTGCTGCCCACCCGACATGGTGCCGGCGAGCTGACCCTGCAGCCCTTTCAGCGCCGGAAAAGTCTCGAACGCAAGCGCAAGGTTGTGATCGATGTTCTCCCGCGCCGCCTTGCGGAAGGCACCCAGCATCAGGTTCTCCTTTACGGTCAGCCGCGGAAACAACCGCCGCCCCTCGGGCACCATGGCGACGCCGAGATCGACGATGGCCTCGGCGGAAAGTTTTGTCAGGTCGTGTGCCACCCCGTCGATCGTCAGCGACAGGCTCCCGCGCGTTGGCCGGACCAGGCCGGCGACGCATTTCATCAGCGTGCTTTTGCCGTTGCCGTTGGTGCCGAGCAACGCCACGGTCTCGCCGGCCTCGACATGGAGCGAGACGCCGCGCAGCGCCTTCACGGCGCCGTACCCCGCATCAAGGCCGTCGATGGCAAGGCTAAGTGCCAAGATACGCCTCCTGCACGCGCTGGTTGGCCATGACTTCGGTCGGCGCCCCGATCGCGATGATCTTGCCGGCATCGAGACACATCACGCGGTCCGAAAAACGCATCACCGCCTGCATGATGTGCTCGATCATGATGATGGTGATGTCCTGGCTGGCGAGACTCATCAGCAGGTCCAGCACCTCGTCGACCTCCGATGAGGAAAGGCCGGCCATGGCCTCGTCGGAAATCAGCAGTTTTGGGTGCGTCGCCATCGCACGCGCGAGTTCCATCTTGCGCAATTCCACCTGGCTGAGTTTGGTCGCCGGCACGTTCGCCTTCGACGCCAGGCCCATCCGCGTCAGAATGGACATCATCGTATCGCGCCGATGCGCGGCCGACGCCAGTTCGTCCGCCGCAAAGTCGAGCGCGACCATGAGGTTTTCGGCAACGGTCATGCTTCTGAACGGCCGCGGGATCTGGAAGCTGCGCGCGATGCCGCGGCGCGTGCGCATATGCGGCTGCAGCCGCGTGATGTCCTGGCCGCGGAACACCACGGTGCCCGGCTCGGTACGGAACGCGCCGGAAATGCAGTTGATCAGCGTGGTCTTGCCCGAGCCGTTCGGGCCGATCAGGCCGAAACGTTCGCCCGGACGGATGTCGACATTGACATTGTCGAGCGCGGTGAAGCCGCCGAAACGCTTTGTCAGCGCGGCGATACGCAGCAAGGGCGGCTGGATTTCCAGAGACGTCATGCTTCGTCCCCCCTGCGGCGAACCTTGCGCACCAGGCCGATGATGCCCTCCGGTGCCCCCACCACGAACACCACCAGCATGACGCCCAGCACCAGCACGTTCACCTCCGAGGAAATGGTGACGGTCAGCAATTGTTGTGTCGCGCCGAGCAGGATAGCGCCGACCACCGGACCCGCCCAATGGGTGGTGCCGCCGATCAGCGACATCGCCAGCACCGACACCGAGTAATTGAGATTGAACGCGGATGACGGGTCGGCGTATTGCAGGTACATCGCGGCGGGCGCTCCGGCCGCGCACATCAGCGCGCCGGAGATGACGCAGGCCGTGAGCTTCAGCCGCAAAGTCGGCACGCCCGTGCATTCCGCGGCGAGTTCGTCGTCCCTGATGGCCTGCAAGCCGCGGCCGATCCATGAATTCTGAATATAGCGCGAGATCGCAACCGCCAGCACCACGAGAAGCGCCTGGACGAAAAACAGCATCTCCACATAGTTATGGAACGGCGCCGTCACCAGCGGCCGCTGCATCTGGATGCCGGCGGCGCCGCCGACGTAGCGCCAGTTCGTTATCGCGGTCTCGATGACGATCGTCAGCGCAATGGTCGCGATCGAAAAGAAGATGCCCTGCATGCGCAGGGTCAGCAAGCCGAGCGCGAATCCCATCAGGGCGCCGATGGCGGCCGCGGCTGCGATCTGTACGGCGAGCGGCGCGCCGAACGCCTTGAACAGGAATACCGCGGTGTAGACCCCCATGCCGAAAAATGCGCTGGTGCCGAAATTCACATAGCCGGCGTAGCCGCCGAGGATGCTCCATGCGACGGCAAGTACGATGAACTGCAGGATCACATAGCAGGCAAAGAACGGATACTGGTTGCCGATCAGTTGCGTCATCAGCAGGGCGCCCGCCAGAAACAGCGCCGCCCCGACCCAGAAAAGCATGCCGCTCCGCTTCATGACCGCCTGCCGAACAGGCCCTGCGGGCGGACGGCGAGAACGCCGAGCAGCATCCCGAACGAGATGGCCGGCGCCCAGGAGGCGCCGAACAGGGTCAGGACGATGGTTTCGGCGACGCCGAGGATGATGCCCGCGACCAGCGTGCCGGTCATGCTTCCGAGCCCCGCCATGACCACGACGCAGAAGGTCCGCCCGATATAGGTGCGGTCGAGCGTCGGATCGACGGGAGCGACGATCACGAGCAAGGCGCCGGCGATCCCGAGCACGGCGGTGGCGATGCCGAACGCCCACTGCTTGATCCGCACCGGGTTGGCGCCCATCAACCGCAGCGCCTCCTGGTCCTGCGCGACCGCGCGGATCGCGCGTCCCATGAACGTGCGCGACAGATAAAGTGTCAGCAGGATGGTCAGCGCCGCCGCGACCCCGAACGCGACCACCAGCCGGAACGGAATCCGCATGTCGCCGAGCCGCCAGGCCTTGCCGATATAGGTGGCGGTGACCGAGCGCTGATCCACGCCGAATTGCAGGATGATGAGAACTTCGATGATGAATGCGATGCCGAAGAAGAACGCGATGCCGCGCACGCCGGCGTCGCTGCCGCGCCGCTCGAATGTTTCGTAATACAGCCGGTAGGCCGCAAGTCCGAACAGAAAGAATAACGGGGTGATCAGCAGCCCCGCCAGCAACGGGTCGATCCCATAATGCTCGTTGAGGAAGAACACCGCGTAGGACGCCAGCACCAGAAAGGCCGGATGCGCGACGTGGGGGACGTCGAGCAGGCCGAACGAGACCGATAATCCGAGGCTGACCGCCGCATAGAAGCAGCCGAGCAGCACTCCGATCGTCACCGCATCGAGCAGCAGGTCAAATGAAAACAAGTGAGGTCCCCCTTGGAAATGAAATCCGGCCGCCGTTTTAGTTCGTCATGCCCGGGACTTGATGCACGCATCTCATCGTCATTGCCGGGCTTGATCCTGCCATATGCACACATCCCGCCCGTCATTGCCGGGCTTGATCCGGCAATCCATCCGCTCGAAACGGCTCTTCCGAAGATGGATGGATACGCGGGGTCAAGCCCGCGTATGACGAGATGGGTGAATCCAGTAGGGACCGGCCCGGCCATGACGCTGCTTTAAACGGCTGGCACGCCTACTTCCGGGCGGCCTCGAAGGGAACGACCAGATCGCCGGATTTCAGCTTCTCCGGAAACAGGATGACCTGCTTGCCCGACGAGCGGAACTGTTCCATGTTCTTGTCCACGACGCCGCGGAACTGGGCCTGCAGCACCGCGTTTTCCTTGCGTTCGCCGTCCGCGGCGAACGACATCGGCCCGACGATGGTCTTGATCTCGTTCTCGTGCAGGTATTTTGCGATCGCCTTCTGGTCGAGCGATCCAACCGCCTTGATCGCGGTCTCGATCAGTTGACCGCTGGCGTAGCCGAACGGGGCGAGATAGTAGCCGAGCGGATCCACCTTGGCTTCGACCGCGCGCTTTGTGTATTTGTCGAAGAACTCCTTGGTGCCGTCGAAATACATGCTCTTTTCCGGCAGCCATGAGTTGTAGTTTACGACGCCGTTGAGCAGCGAGCCCATATTCTCCATCACCGCGCCGAATTGCAGGCCGACCATGCCGCCGCCGAAAATCTTGACGTTGTCGCCGATCCCGATCTCATTGACCGCGCGCAGGATTCCAGCCGAGTCCGGCGGATAGGACGCGACATAGACGATATCAGGCTTGGCGGCCTTCAAGGCGCGAATGATGCTGGAGAATTCCACCGTGTTGGGTGGGTAGGCTTGGTCGAACACGATCGGCATGTTGCGGCGCTTGGCGACCTCGCGCGTCGTCACCGCGAGATTCTGGGCGAACTCCTGGTCGGCTGACAACAGCGCAATGGTCTTGCCGCCGGCCTTCTGGGCGATCTCGAGGAACGAGTCCGCCCAACTGTCGGGCGGCCCCCACGGCGCATTGTTGAACCACATGTCGTGCTGGACCTTGCTGTTGACCTGGAACGAGAAGTTCCCCATCAGCAACAGGCCGCGCTGCTTGACCAGCGGCATGATCGGCGCGGTCGGCACGGTGGCGTAAGGAGCGAACAGCAGGTCGACCTTGTCGACGTCCAGGAGCTTCGAGTAGATCGCCGGCGTTTCCGAAGCGCTGGATTTGTCGTCATAGACGACAAGTTCGACCTTGCGGCCGAGCAGGCCGCCCTTGGCGTTGACGTCGTCGCGCCAGATCTCGATGCCCAGCAGCGAGGCCTTGCCGCCCCCCGCCAGGCCGCCGGTTTGCGGCATGCTCATGCCGATCTTGATCGGCGGCTGTTGAGCGGCGGCGCTTAGGATCAGCCCAAGCGTGGCGACGGCGATGGTTCCGCCGAGAAGTGTCCTGCGTTTCATCGATCCTCCCTTGATGTCTTGTTTTTTGGTGGTCATGGCTCCCTCCGCTGGATGATCTTATTCTGGCTTTTATGCCTTCTTATCAAATCCGCCCGAGCGCTGTCAGTACGACTTGTGGCGTCAGCGGGATTTCCGTGATGATCGCGCCGAACGGGCGCAACGCATCGTTGACCGCGTTTGCCACCGCCGCGGCGGCCCCCGCCGTTCCGGCCTCTCCCGCGCCCTTGGCGCCGAGTTCAGTCTCGGAGGTCGGCGAGACCACATGGCCGACATCGATATCGGGCATTTCGCCGGACATCGGGACGAGGTAGTCGGCCATATTGGCGTTGGTGAGCTGGCCGCGCTCATCGTAGATGCATTTTTCGAACAGCGCAGCGCCCAGCCCCTGCACCACCCCGCCGCGAATCTGTTCGTCGACCAGTTGCGGATTGATGATGGTGCCGCAGTCCTCGACCACCCAATGCCCGAGCAGTTTTATCATGCCGGTGTCGGTGTCGAGCTCGAGCCACGAGGCCTGGACGCCGTTGGTGAAGGCGAACGGATATTCGCGCGGCACGAAGTGCCGGGTCGCCATCAATTCGGGCTGGATGCCCGGCGGCAGCGTGTCGGGGCGGAAATATACGATCCGCGCCAGTTCCTTCAGTTCGATGCGCACCGTGCGGTCACCGGCGTTCACGATCGCGTTGTCCGCTATGTCGAGTTCGGCCGGTGAGGCCTGCAGGATGACCGCGGCGACGTCCAGGATATTCCGGCGCAGAATCTTTGCGGCCTGAAGCGCGGCCTCGCCGCCGATGCCCGCGCCGCGCGAGGCCCAGGTGCCGCCGCCATAGGGCGTGTTGTCGGTATCGCCGAGGATGACGCGCACGCGCTCCATCGAGACGCCGAGCACGCTGCCGACGAAAACTTACGTCAAGAAATCCGAACACTCCCAATCATAAAAAAAAAAAGTCTGGCAGATGATCGAGCCGCTGGCATCCATTCGCACCGCAACGCCGTCCTGCGAGGAGATTTTCGCGCCGCCGACGCCGTAAAACGCCGCGCTCGGATTGGTGACCTCGATGAAACTGGCGATGCCGATGCCGCGATGAATGCCTTTCTTGCGCAGCGCCGCCTGCTCGGCGCGCAATGCGTCGTAATTCATCATCGCCATCAGCTTGTTCAATGAAGCATGATGCGACAGCAGCTCAAACCGCAATCCGGACGGCGCGGCGCAGGGGTAGCCATCATCGGGAATGAGATTGCGGCGGCGAATCTCGACCGGATCCATGCCGATCTTCATCGCCGCGAGATCGACCAGCCCTTCGGTCACCGAGCAGGCGATGGGATGGCCGACGGCGCGATACTGGCACATCACGTTCTTGTTCTGGAACACGACGCGGGCGCGGGCGCGGTAGTTCTTCGCGATATACGGCCCGCCGATGAGATTGACGACCTGGTTGGCCTCGATCGCGCTGGTTCGCGGATACATCGAATAAGGCCCGATCCCGGTCAGGTCGTCGATCTCGAACGCGGTGATGGTACCGTCGGCCTTGACCCCGATCCTGCCCTTGCAGCGATGATCACGGGCATGGATGTCGGTATTGAAGCTCTCGACCCGGTCGGCGACGAATTTGACCGGCCGGCGCAGCAGTTTCGCCAGCGCATAGGTCGCCATCTCGTCGGCGTAGATGTGGACCTTGATGCCGAACGAGCCGCCGACGTCCTTGCAGACCACGCGCACCTGCGCTTCTTCAAGACCGAGATGCAGCGCCGCGAGGTTCTGCACCATATGCGGCGCCTGGGTGCCCTGATAGATCGTCAGCCTTGCCTCGGCGGCATTCCAGTCCGCAACCACCGCGCGCGGTTCCAGCGTCACGCCGGTGTGACGGCCGAACACAAAATCCGCCTCCACCACCGCGTCGGAATCCGCAAACGCCGCATCGACGGCGCCGGCGTCGAAATTGCGCTCGAAGGCCAGGTTGTCGCCGAGTGCGGGATGGATGACCGGCGTGGCGGGATCGAGCGCGGTGCGCATGTCGGTCACCGCGCCGAGTTCTTCATATGTGACGGAGACAATCTCCGACGCATCTTCCGCCACGGCGCGGCTGACCGCCACGATGGCGGCCACCGCCTCCCCCTGCCAGCAGACCCGATCGATCGCGATGGCGTGCTGCGGCGCGGATTTCAGGCCCTTCAGATGCGAGAGCACGCCGACCCATGGCGTGACGACGGCCGCAAGCTCCCGGCCGGTCACGACCGCGATCACGCCGGGCAAGCGCTTTGCCGCATCGGCATCGAGCCCGATGATTTTCGCATGCGCATGCGGCGAGCGCAGGAACACGACATGCGCCATGCGCGGCAGCTCGATGTCGCTGACATAAAGCCCGCGCCCCTGCATCAGCCGCTCGAGATTCGGCCGCGGCACCGTCTTGCCGATGTAGGAGTTCGGCCGGTCCAGCACCGACAAGCCATCGGAAGTTGCGGATGCGGTCATGGCCTGCGCCCCATCCGCGCCCGCGCGGTGGCCTCCACGGCGTCGATGATGGCCTGATAGCCGGTGCATCGGCAGTAGTTGCCGGCGAGATGCGCGCGGATTTGCTCCCGATCCGGTTCGGCTTGTTGCCGCAACAGGTCCTGCGCGGCCATCAGCATGCCCGGCGTACAGAATCCGCACTGCAGCGCGTTGCGATCACGAAACGCGGCCTGCAGATCGGCAATCTCGCCGCTGTCGGACAACCCCTCGATGGTTTGAACGCACGCGTTCTGCGTCTGCACCGCCAGCATCAGGCAGGAGCGAACGATATCTCCGTTGACGCGCACGGTACATGCGCCGCAAACCCCGTGCTCGCAACCGACATGCGTTCCGGTCAGATGCAAATGTTCGCGCAGGAAGTCTGCAAGATTGAGGCGGGGCATCACCTGCGCGTCGACGCGCTCACCGTTGACATCGAGCGAGATTGACACCCGGGCCGTCACACCGATCCTCCGGCATCGAGATCGGGACGATCCAGAAGCGTCCGCACGCAGCGCACCAGCAAAACCTTGGCAAGGTGCCGGCGCATCGATGAGGAGGCCTGCTGGTCGTTATGCGGATCGAGTTCTCCGCTTAAGGTGATGCATGCATCCGCCAGCACCGCCGGCGTCGGCGCGGTGCCGACCAGCTTCGCCGCCGCCGTAGCAAGCACGGGACGGTTGCCGACGGCAAAGTAGGCCAGGCGAAGATCGGCGAAGCCGCCGGCTTCGACGATCGCCTGCGCGGCCAACCCGACGATGGCGTAGTCGCCGAGCCGCCGCGCGAATTCGCAGAAGAAATGCGAGCAGTTCTTGTTCGCGACGGGCAGTTCGACGGCCACCAGCAATTCATCCGGCGACAACGCCGTCTCATAAATTCCGGTGAAGAAATCGACGGCGGCGACGCGCCGTTGGCCGGCCTGGCCGCGAATGACGATGGTCGCATCCAGCGCCACCATGCAGGCCGGCAGTTCCGATGCCGGGTCGGCCTGGGCAAGGCTGCCGCCCAGCGTACCCCGATTGCGAATCGCCGGATGTGCGACATGGGAAACCGCCTCGGAAAGCAGCGGCGCGCGTACGGCAATCTCGGCGGATCGCGCCAGATCGGCATGACGCGTCAGCGCGCCGATCCTGACGCATTCGTCCGTCACCGCGACGCCGCGCAGTTCGGCAAGTCCGCCGATATCGACGATGAGTTCCGGAGCGACCAGCCGCAGGTTCATCGCGGGCATCAGGCTCTGGCCGCCCGAAAGCACTTTCGCCCGGTCGCCGTGCGTTCGCAACAGTTCCAGGGCGTCGGAAACGCTGGTTGCGCGCGCGTAATTGAAAGCCGAGGCTTTCATCAGAACTGACCTCCCCGGCCTTGGTCTGGCGATTTTTTCCGGATTAGACGGCGGCGACCCTGAAAGGTCAAGTTTGTTTATCGAGCGATTATTTCCATGTCGTTCGACTTTCGGACTTGTTATGATGGCGTTAACGAAACAGCTTTCGGTCTCAGGGAGGCGCGGATAATGAAGCTCGGATTCTTCACCATGCCGATGCATCCTCTCGGCAAGGACTGGCGGCTGTCGCTCAAGGAAGACCGTGAAGCCTTCCTGCTGGCCGATGAGTTGGGATTTAGCGAAGCCTATGTCGGCGAGCACGTCACCGACCGGGCCGAGAACATCACGTCCTGCATCGCGTTCATGGCCTGGATCGCGGCCGCAACGAAGCAGATCAAGCTCGGCACCGGCACGATCAACATGCCGAATACCCATCCGGCGGCGCTGGCCGCCAGCCTGTCGATGCTCGACCACATGCTCGACGGGCGGCTTATTTTCGGCATCAGCCCAGGCGGACTGCTGTCGGATGCCGAGGCGTTCGGCAATCTCGACGCCGACCGCAACGAGATGTTTCTCGAAGCCATCAATCAGGTGCTGGAGATCTGGGAGGGCGAAGCTCCCTACAATATCAAGGGAAAATACTGGAACATTTCCACCGAGCGGCACCTGATCGAGGATATCGGCCAGGGCATCATTGCGCGGCCGCTGCAGCGTCCGCATCCGCCGATCGTGGTGACCGCGGTCGCACCGTTCTCGAAGGGCGTCACTGAGGCGGCCGCCCGGGGATGGGATCCGATTTCGGCCAACTTCCTGATGCCGGCCTGGGTCAGGAGCCATTGGCCGAAATATGTCGAGGGCTGCGAGCGCGGCGGCCGCCCAGCCGATGCCGGCAACTGGCGCGTGGCCAAGAGCGTGTTTGTCGCCAAGGACGCGGCAAAGGCCAAGGCCTATGCCACCGACCCGGACGGTCCTTACGTCAACTACTATCGGTCGCTGTTCACCAAGCTGAAGAAGAACGGCCGTATCGAGCTGTTCAAGACCCGCCGCGACCAGCCCGATGACGAAGTGACGCTGGAATCGATCTGCGAGAGGCTTATCATTTACGGAACGCCGGACAGCGTCGCGGATCAGCTGCTTGCCTTTCAGAGCGAGGTCGGCGCCTTCGGCACCCTGCTCTACGCAGGCAAGGACTGGAAGGACCGCGAGCTTGGGCGCGAATCCATGATCCTGATGGCGGAAAAGGTGATGTCGCGGGTCAACGCGGACGCTCCGAAGCAAAGCAACGCAGCAGAATAACCGTCAGGGAAGCAGGCCGTGGCCCTCACCGATCGCATTCCCTATCAGGCGCTGGTCGACCGGCCGAGACTGAAGCTGCCGGGCGACAAGAAGCTTGCGGTGTGGATCATCCTCAATGTCGAGGAATGGCGGATCGAAAACGCGATGCCGCGCACCGTGCTGAGCCCGCCGATGGGACAACCGCTGCTGCCCGACGTGCCGAACTGGTCGTGGCACGAATATGGAATGCGCGCGGGCTTCTGGCGACAGTTCAAGGCGCTGACCGATCGCGACATGCCGGTGACGCTGGCGTTGAATGCGAACGTATGCATGTCCTATCCCCGGGTCGCGTCGGCCGCGCGCGAGGCCGGCTTCGAGTTCATGGGGCATGGATTCGTTCAGGGTCCGATGCACAGGCTGGACGATCAGGCCGATGCGATCAAGCGCAGCGTCGATACTATCGCCAAATTTACCGGCAAGGCGCCGCGATCCTGGGAAAGCCCGGGCCTCACGGAAACCGACGAGACGCTCGATCTGTTGCGCCTCAACGGCATCGAATACGTCGCAGACTGGGTGATCGATGATCTGCCGCAGGAACTGGGGACGCCTCACGGCACCATCACCACGATTCCATATTCGGTGGAAACCAACGACATCGTCATCCACGCGCTGCAACACCTTCCGTCCGAGCAGTTCCTGAAACGCTGCACCGACCAGTTCGACCGGCTGTATCTCGAAGGCGCGACCAACGCACGCGTGATGGCGATCTCGATCCACCCCTACATCACCGGCGTTCCGCATCGCATCAAATACCTGGAAGCATTGCTCGATTATGTCATCGGGCATGACGGAGTCGCGTTGATGACCGCGAGCGAGATCGGCGACTGGTATGGCGCCGAGCTTGCCGCGGCGGCGGCCCGGGCCAAGACATGATCAAGGCCGCGATCATCGGTCTCGGCTGGTGGGGATCGATCATCCTCAAGGCCCTGTTGAACAGCCCGGTCGTCAACCCGGTGCTCGGCGTCGATCCGAGTGAGCCCGCGCGCGCCGCCGCATCGGCGCTTGGCGTAAAAACGGCGACGCGCTTCGAGGACGCGCTGGCGGATCTCGAAATCAAGGCGGTCATCCTCTGCACGCCGCAGGAGCATCATGCCAAGCAGATCGTGGCGGCGGCGCAGTCGGGACGTCACGTGTTTTGCGAGAAGCCGCTGTGCACCACGGCGGCGGATGCCGAAGCCGCCATCGCTGCGGTGAGAAAGGCCGGCGTGCAACTGGGCATCGGGCATGAACGCCGTTTCGAGCCCGCGGTGATCGAGATGCGGCAGCGATTTGCAGCCGGCGAGTTCGGCACGCCGCTGCTGCTGGAAGGTAACTTCAGCCAGGACAAGTTCCTGAACATGCCACGCGATAACTGGCGGCTGTCGAATTCGGTCAATCCAGTTGGCCCGCTATCGGCCACCGGCATCCATCTGGTGGACCTGTCCATCGCGCTGCTCGGCCGCCCGACGCTGGTCTGGGCGAGGCTGGCAACCCTGGGCAGTGATTTTGCCAACGGCGATACGTTGTCGGTCACGATCGGATTCGAGAGCGGCGCCACCGCGCTGCTGGGCGCCGTGCTGGCGACGCCGTTCATGGGACGCCTTGCGCTGCAAGGCTCCAAAGGCTGGGTGGAAATCCGCGACCGCAGCCATCCGGAGCATATTACCGGATGGGACGTCACCAGCGTCCACCGCAATGAGGAGCCGGCGACGGTGTTCTATCCCCCGCACCCGACAATGTGCGACAATATCGAGGCTTTTGGCCGCGCCGCACTTGGGGACGCGCGCTATCCGGTCACGCTGGATGAGATGCTGCTGAATGTCCGAAGTTTCGAGGCGATCCAGCGATCGGTGAAGAGCGGCGGGATCGAGAACATCTAGAAACGCGGTCCTTGGCCGTCATCCTGAGCCTCGCGCTTATGCGGCGTCTCGAAGGACGCGGCGAACAATCCGCTCTTCCTTGGTGGCCTCTGGATTACTTCGCTTCGCCTGCAATGACGCAAACATTCACATCCTCCCAGGATGACGGCGGTGCACTGGTTCGCGTCGTGCAGCAGAAGATCCAAACACCCGTTCAAAGCCCGCCAGATAAGCGTCCAGCGCGTCGCTGATCATCTGTTCCTTGTCCTCGAGCACGGGGGACTCGTAAATGTATTTGCGAACGCCATAATAGAAGATTCCGCTGTGAAACACCCATGCCATCTCAAGCTCCGAGGCGGTGGGCTTGCCCTGCGCCGGCAACCCCGCTTCATGACGGCATTCCTTGATGATCCGCGTCAGGATCTTGTCCCGCACCACGCCGACATACCAGCGGTTGATGTCCAATCCCTTCAGGCCCGAATACAGATAGATGCGAAGCCATTTGCGGGTGAAGATCACATTGGTATAGGCCTGGTAGAATTCCTGCAGCCGATCGCGAACCGGCCGGGACCGGTCGGCGAGCAGCTTTTCCCATCCGGTGTCGAGCGGCTCCAGATAGACCGTGCGATAGACCTCCTTGATCAGATCGTCTTTGCTTGGAAAGTAGCGATACAGCAGCGGCTGAGTGACGCCGAGCCGGCGCGCCAGGTCGCGGGTGCCGCCGCCGAATCCCTGTTCAGAGAAGAATTCGGTGGCTTTCGCGACGAACTCCTGACGACGATCGTCCGGAGACAGCCGTTTCTGTTTTCCGCGGCTAGGCGTGGACGACGTTTTCTTTGTCATGAAGACCTTCCGCCGCTGAATTGGTCAGGCTTCGATGAATCGGCCATAGCCGCCGCGCGCAAACAGCAGCGGCTCCTGCCGGGTGTACGCATAGGCCTCGACGGCGCCGAGGAAAATGACGTGATCGCCGCCATAGTACCGGTCGGCGGTGCGGCACTGAAAATTTGCCACGCTGTTGGTGAGAATTGGAGCGTTGCCGAGGCCCGCCGTCCATTCAACCCCGGCGAATTTGTCGGCCGAGGAAATCGCGAATTTTGTCGCCAACGCCTGCTGCGATGCGCCGAGCACGTTGACCGCGAAATGGCTGGCGTTCTGGAAAACGCTCATGCTTTGCGAAAAGATCACCAGACTCCAGAGCACGAGCGGCGGATTGAGCGACACCGACGTGAACGAATTGCAGGTCAGTCCGGTGGGCTTTCCGTCCGTGCCGGCGGCGGTGATGACGGTGACGCCCGTGGCATAGGTGCCGAGCGCGTTGCGGAAATCCCTCGGATCAATCGGCGAGCTGTCGCTGGCCAGTTCGGCCGCCGGATCGATTGCATGCTTTGGCGCGTCGGTCATCGCCGACCTCAAAGCGTCAGGTTTTCGGAAGGCAGGCCAAGCGCGACACGGCCGTAATTGGTGCCTTGCGCATCGAAATTAAACGCAATGTGGGAATTGATGGCCTGGGCGTCGCGGAACTGCCGCTGCAGCGCACCGGTGGTGGACAATCCGCGCGCGCCGCTCGCCGAGAACAGCAGCGAAACGGCCTCGGTGCAGAGATTGACGGCGAAAGCCCCGTCGCGGCGCAATCTGGTCTTGGTGGCCATATCCGGAATGCGGCCGGCCCTCGCATCGGCCATCGCCTGGATGCAGGTCGAACGCATGATAAGCCGCGCCGCGTCGATCTTGGCGGAGGCTTCGGCAATCTTGATCTGCGTGCTCTGCAGGTCGCCGAGCTTGGCGCGATTGTAGGTCGATGCACGGTGACGCGCCACGTCGATGTAATCATCCAGGCAGGCCTGCGCGTTTCCCAGCGCCACGCCCGACAGCACATAGGGAAACAGCGAGAACACCGGCAGCGCATAAAGCGCATTCGGATTGACCGCGCTGCCCGGCGTCGGCCCACCGGCGAGAGCCGCTACCGCCAGCGTCATGGCCTCGGCGACGAACACGCCGTCGACCTCGACGTCGTTGGATCCGGTGCCCCTCAAGCCCGCCGCGTTCCAGGTATCGATAATCCTGTAATCGCTCCGGTTGAGCAGAAAAATCCGGTATTCGATGCCGTCGGCCTCGTCGTCGGACGAGACAACGCCGGCCAGCATATTCCATGCGCTGGAATCAACTCCCGACGAAAAAGGCCAGCGGCCCCGCAGCACATATCCGCCATCGACTTTGTTGGCGCGGCCGGCCGGAAACACGAACGATGATGCAATCAGTGCATCGGCGTCCTGGTTCCAGACGAGGTCCTGCGCGCGACGGTCGAACATGCCGAGCATCCAGTGATGACTTGACAGGTTGGCAAGGTTCCACGCCACGGATGCGTCGGCCAGCGCGATGGTGTCGGCGAAATCGACCAGGGCGACATAATCCAGCTCGGAGCCTCCCGCCCGTTTCGGCTGCACGATCCTGAACAGGCCGGCGTCATGCAGATCGCGCTCGGTTTCCGATGGCAGGCGCCGCAACTCCTCGGTCCGGGACGAGCGATCCCGCAATTGCGGAACCAGGGCTTTGGCACGAACCATCATGGCGGCATAGGCGTCGTCGCGCTCTGAGCGCACGCCCGCCTGCGGCTTCCGAACAACGTCCGGCATTCTCTGTCGCTCCCGCTATCCGGCGCGCCGCACCGGCTTGAGGTGCGGCCGGTCCAGATAGAGCGAGGCCGCGAGCCCCTCTTCGTTTTGTTCGGCGAATTCGGTCAGCAATTTCATTTCGGGAATCCGCGATCGGTCCAGCGTGGCGACGTCGGGCCAGTCGATCTCGATCAGATTGCCTGCGGGATCGCGCAGATACATCTGGACGCAGCCGTCCGGAAGCTCGTTGACCGGGTTGCGAAACGCCGTCGAATCCAGCGCACCCATTGCCTTGGCGGCATCATAGGCGGCGTGGAAATCATCCACATCGACGGCAAAGTGCTGATAGAACGGGATGTTGTCTTCCAGTTCGAAGATGTGCAACTGCAGATCGCCGCAGCGCAGGTATTTCGTCTTGAAACCGAAATTGTAGCTGGGAATGGTCTGCATGCCCAACACGGTTTCGTAGAACTTCACCGACTCCGCGAGATTCCGGGTGCCGATCGACAAATGATTGAAGCCGGTAACCTTCATCACGCGCCTCCCTGGAAAGCATAATGTGCCGGAAAGCGACCAAACCCGCTTGACCGATTGCGGCTGCTTGATGATTGTTTATCGCCTGATCAACAACTATTCAAGCCGCCGCTGGTGTGCCGGGACCGCAAGCAATCGGCAGGAATGGATTTTCATGAACAAGACCGTCGGAATTGCCGGGCTCGGCATCATGGGAAGCGCAATCGCCCGCAATCTTGTCGAGCGCGGATGGAAGGTCGTCGGCACCGACATCGACGCCGCGCGGCGGGCCGAGCTCGCGCTGGCCGGCGTTGCCATTGCCGCGAACACGACGCAGGTCGCGCATGCCGCGGAAATCATCATGACCAGCCTTCCCAGCGCGGCGGCGGCCGGCGACGTTGCGCGTGAAATCGCCGCTTCCGGTCAGCCGCCGCGGATTGTGGTCGAACTCAGCACGCTTACCATCGCCGACAAGCTGCGGTTCGAAGGGATCCTGAAAAAAGCCGGCCACATCGCGCTCGACTGTCCCTTGAGCGGGACCGGCGCGCAGGCAAAGACGCGCGATCTCGTGGTTTATGCCAGCGGGGACAGCGACGCCATTTCGCGATGCGCCGGGCTTTTCTCCGACTTCGCCAAGCAAAGCGCCGATCTGGGCGTGTTCGGCAATGGAAGCCGGATGAAATTCGTCGCCAATCACCTGGTCGCGATCCACAACGTCGCCACAGCCGAGGCGATGGTGCTGGCGCAGCGCGCCGGCCTCGATCCGAAATTGGTCGTCGACATGGTCGGACCCGGGGCCGGCGGCTCGCGCATGTTCCAGATGCGGGCGCCGATGATGGTCGAAGGCGTCTATGAGCCGGCGACCATGAAGGTCTCGACCTGGAAAAAGGACATGGCGATCATTGCCGAGTTTGCCGACGATGTCGGCTGCGCAACCCCGCTGTTTACGCTGACGCAACCTGTTTATGCGCAGGCGATGGCGATGGGATTGGGTGATCAGGATACCGCGGCAGTATTCGAGGTGTTGAAGAGAACCATCGTACCCGGTATCAAGCCCGCAACAAATAAATAAGGGGAGACCGGGATGACCGGCCCAAGGTTCGCCCTCGCCCTACTGGCGGCTCTTGTTGCAATTCCATGCCTCGCGCAGGATTATCCGACCCGGCCGGTCAAGATCATCGTGCCGTTCGGGGCCGGCGGCCCGGCCGATGTGACCGCCCGCCAGATCGGCAGCATGCTGCAGGAGTATTTCAGCCAGCCGTTTGTGATCGAGAACCGCACCGGCGCCGGCGGCGTGATCGGCACTTTTGAAGTTTCTAAATCCGCGCCCGACGGCTATACGCTGTTGATGATGTCGAATACCCAGACAGCGAATGAATCGCTGGTAGCGGCATCTCAGCGAAAATACGAGCTGATGAAGGATCTGGCGCCGATCGCGCCGGTCAATTATTCCGACCTTGTCATCGTGGTGCATCCGTCGGTGCCGGCGAAGACGCTCGCCGAATTCATCGCGCTGGCAAAAGCGCAGCCGGGCAAACTGAACTATGCGTCGTCGGGACAGGGCACGCCCTATCACATGGCCGGCGAACTGTTCAAGACCATGGCCGGCATCGACCTCGTGCACGTTCCCTACCGCAACAGCGGCGAAGCGCGCAGCGGCGTCATCGGCGGCCAGGTCCAGATGATGATCGATGCGGTCACGGCGATGGCCCCCAATGTCAGCGAGGGCCAGGTGAGAGCGCTGGCTACGACCGGCAAGACGCGATCGACCGTGCTGCGCGAGGTACCGACGGCCATCGAAGCCGGCATCGCCGGATACGAGGCAACCATCTGGCTCGGCCTGATGGCGCCCGCGGCTACCCCGAAGCCGATTATCGATAAATTGAATGCCGCCGTGAACGCCGCGATCCGACGCCCGGATGTCGTAAAACTCTGGACCGGCCAGGGCGCGGTTCCGATGTCGATGACGCCGGAGCAGTTCGACACATATCTGCGTGGCGACATCGTCAAATGGGTGGAAGTCGTCAAGACGTTCGGCGCCAAACCGCAATGAGGGCTTAGCCTTAATGCCCAGCATCCGATTCCGCCTCAACGGCGTCGAAACCGCGGTCGATGCCGATCCCGATCGACCGCTGCTCGAACTCCTGCGCGGGCCGCTGCAGATGACCGGGCCGCATTTCGGCTGCGGCGCCGATGCGTGCGGCGCCTGCAATGTCATGGTCGGCGACCGGGCGGTCGCCTCCTGCGACACACCGCTATGGGCGGTCGCCGACAAGGACGTCACCACGATCGAGGGCCTTGGCACTGCACAACAACCGCATCCGTTGCAAACCGCTTTCATCGCCGAACAGGCCTTGCAATGCGGCTACTGCATTCCCGGCATTTTGATCAGCGCAGCCGCGCTGCTGAAGAAAAATCCTGATCCGTCCGACGGAGATGTCAGGACCGCGCTGGATCGCAATCTCTGCCGCTGCGGTTCGCATAACCGGATCGTAAAAGCGGTGCTGCGCGCGGCGGCGGAAATGAAAACCAGATGACAAAGCCCGCGCCCTCCTCCGCCCCGCGACAACAACTGCCGCCAAGCCTCGCCGCGAATCCTGCCCTGTCATCCTGGGTGCAGGTTTCGGCGGACGGACACGTGGTGATTTCGCCGGGCAAGGTGGAGATCGGCCAGGGCATCGTCACGGCGTTGGCCCAGATCGCTGCGGACGAACTCGATATCGAGCTTGGCCGTGTCCGCATGATTCGCGCGACCACGGCGGGCAGCCCCAATGAAGGCGTGACGTCCGGCAGCCTGTCGGTGCAGCAGTCCGGCCGCGCCATCAGGCAGGTTTGCGCCGAGGTCCGGCACATCTTTCTTTCCGCCGCCTCCGATCGTCTCGGCGTCGGCATCGATGCGCTCGGTATCAGCGATGGCGAGATCTCCGGACCGGGCAATGTACGAACCAGCTACTGGGAGCTGGCCGGCGAGATTTCGCTGGATCGGCAGGCGACATCCGGCGCAACGGCGAAATCGTCGGCACAGCGGACGCTTGCGGGAAATTCCGTACCGCGGCTGGATATTCCCGACAAGGTTTTCGCGCATCCGCGTTTCATTCACGATTCCACGCTGCCGGGAATGCTGCATGGCCGGGTGCTGCGCTCGGACATCCCGTCGGCGAAGCTTGAAGACCTGCGACAGGACGGCGCGCACGCCATTGCTGGCCTTGTCGCCGTCGTTCGCAACGGAGATTTCGCCGGGGTCGTGAGCGAAACCGAAGCCGCAGCCGAAGCCGCGCTGAAGGCGCTGCGCAAGGGCGCGGCGTGGTCGCCGCGCGAAACGCTGCCCGATGAAAACGGGCTGGCGGAATGGTTGAAAAGCCAGCCGGCGGAGTCGACCGTCATCGACAGGAAAACCGCAGCGCATGGCGGCGAGAGGAAACGCACGGTCAAGCGGCAATATACCCGTCCCTACATCGCGCATGCGTCGATTGCGCCATGCTGCGCCATCGCGCAATGGAGCGAAGACCGGATCCGTGTCTGGACCCACAGCCAGGGCGTCTATCTGCTGCGTGCCGATCTCGCGCTGGTTCTGGCACTGCCAGTGGAGAATATCGTCGTCGAACACATGGAAGGCGCCGGCTGCTATGGACACAACGGCGCCGACGACGTCGCGCTCGATGCCGTCCTGCTCGCCAGGCAGGCCTCCGGCCGGCCGGTCCGCGTGCAATGGTCGCGCCAGGACGAGATGACCCATGCGCCGTTCGGCGCGGCAATGGCGATCGAAATCGAAGCCGATCTCGACGCGCAAAGCGAAATTATCGGCTGGCGCCACACGATCTGGGGCAACGGCCACACCGCGCGGCCAGGACGCGCCGCCCTGCCGGCTTTGCTCGCCGCAACCGAATTGGCGGCCCCGTTCGCGCGCATGATCTCCACCAATCCGCCGCAGGCCAATGGCGGCGGCGCCGACCGCAATTCGATTCCGCTCTACGATTTTCCGTCGTGGCAGATCGACTGCCACCGCCTGCTCGCCATGCCGATACGCACCTCCGCGCTGCGGACGCTGGGCGCGCAGGGCAACGTGTTCGCGATCGAATCCTTTCTCGACGAACTGGCTGCCGAGCGCGGCGAAGACCCCGTCGCCTTCCGGCTGCGCCATTTGTCCGATCCAAGGGCCCGCGACGTGATCCGGTCGGTCGCCAGCCGCGCGAACTGGAAGCCGCGCAGACAGGCCGGCGTCGGTCACGGCATCGGTTTTTCGCGATACAAGAATACCGGCGCCTATTGCGCGGTTATCGCGGAGGTCGAATGCGCCGAAGAACTCCGCGTCCGGCGCCTCAGCATATCGGTCGATGTCGGCGAGGCCGTCAATCCCGACGGCGTGGTCAACCAGATCGAGGGCGGCGCCATCCAGGCCACCAGTTGGGTGCTGAAGGAACGGGTCCGCTTCGACCGCGAGCGCATCACCAGCAACACCTGGTCGGCGTATCCGATCCTCCGTTTCAGCGAGGCGCCGGACGTACAGGTCGAGGTAATCGCGCGGCCTGAGATCGATCCGGTCGGCGCGGGCGAGGCGGCCCACGGCCCGACTACGGCTGCAATTGCCAATGCCGTAGCCGATGCGCTGGGCGTGCGGGTGCGCAACCTGCCGATCACGCGCGACAGCCTGATCGCGGCGATGGAAGTCTCGCCATGAATTCACTGAAAATCCTGAGTGGGGGCGCGGTGCAGGGCCTGGTCGCAAGTCTGGCCGCAAAATTCACAGCGCTGACCGGCCTCGCCATCAGCGGAGAGTTCGGCGCGGTCGGCGCCATGGCCGGCAAATTGCGCGACGGCGCGGCCGCGGACATCGTGGTCCTGACGGCAGCCATGATCGCCGATCTGGTGCGCGAAAACCTTGTCGCCGCCGCCTCGGTTGCCGATATCGGCGTTGTCGAGACCGCGATCGCGATCCGCGCCGGCGATCGGCCCGTGCCGGTGCACGATGCCGACGCCCTACGCGCCGCATTCCTCGCCGCCGACGCGATCTTCGTTCCGGACACCAAGGCGTCGACCGCCGGCATTCACGTTGCAAGGATCCTGAAGCAGCTTGGGATCGCAGATCAGGCCGCATCCCGGCTCAAGGTATTCCCGAACGGCGCGACCGCCATGCGCAATCTCGCGCAATCCACCGCCGCAAGACCGATCGGCTGCACGCAGTCGACCGAGATCATCAACACCGCCGGCGTGGCGCTGTCGGGATCGCTGCCGCGGGAATGCGGACTGTCCACGGTCTATACGGCTGCCGTCGCGGCGCAGGCGCTCGATCCTGACCGGGCTCAGGTCCTGATCGATCTGCTGACGGCGGCGGATGCGGCCGAATTGCGGATGCGCGCCGGCTTTTTGGAAGTGCGGAAGTAGCCCCCCTCGCTCCGGAATTGTGCGAAGGAAGAGCGGGAATGCAGAAGTAGCAACGACCGGCAAGCGGATTATATGCGGAGGAGCCTGCTTTTTGCGAAGCGACGGGTGCACCCGAACACCAATCGTGTATAGGATATCCGGCAAGGGCGCGGAAACTGCGCCCACGCAGGGAGAAACGACATGAAGAAAGATCGCAAGGGACCGGCCGCCGGCGTCGACGTTCTATCAAAACGGCAGGGCCGCCGCGAGTTTCTCATCAAGACCGCGCTCGCCGCCGGCGCCTTCGGCGCGGTGCCGCTGCGCGGCTGGGCGGCCGATCCCGTCAACATCGGCGCGCTCTATCCGACCACCGGGAGCATGGCGCAGATCGGCGTCGCCTGCGTTACCGCTGCAAAGCTGGCGGTTGAGATGGTCAACGAGGCCGGCGGCATCAAGTCGCTCGGCGGCGCCAAACTCAATCTCATCATCTCCGACGTGCAGAGCGACACCACGGTGACGCGGACCGAAACCGACCGCCTGATCACCGGCAACAAGCTGTCGGCGGTTCATGGCTGCTTCGCCAGCGCGCTCACGCTGATCGCCAGCGAAGTCTGCGAACGCGCCAAAGTGCCTATTATCACCGGCTCCAGCTCCGACCAGCTCAACAAGAACCGCACCTATACCTTCACGCCTTTCGCGCGCGCCTCGCAGTTCGCCCAGGCGCAGTTGCAGATGTCGCGGCTGGTCGGCGACAAGCCGAAGGTCGCCGTCATCTTCGAGAACACCGCGTTCGGCACCTCGACCTCGAACGGGCTGAAGGAGCAGGCCCCCGGCGAAGGCGTCGAGATCGTGATGTTCGAACCCTATTCGGCGGGGTTTACCGATGCCAGCCCGCTGATCAACAAGGTCAAATCATCCGGCGCCAACGCGCTGTTCTCGGTATCCTACCTGAACGACCTGATTCTGATCGTGCGCACCGTCAAGCAGGTCGGTCTCAATATCGCGATCAATGGCGGCTCCGGCGGGTTTGTCATTCCGGACTTCTATAAGAACGTCGGCAAGCTCGCCGAAGGCCTGCAGGGCGTGGCGCACTGGAACCACGACATGAACGACGACGCCCAGAAAGTTAACGCCGAATACAGAAAGCGGACCGGCGAATTCCTGTTCGAATATGCCGGCGGGCTGGTCGCGCAGACCTTCATGCTGGCCGACGCCTTGGAACGGGCGGCCTCCGCCGATCCGCAAAAGGTCCGCGAGGCGCTGTCGGCGCTCGACGTCTCCAAGGGTTTTGCGGCCATGGCGCCGGGCGGCAGGGTAAAATTCGGGCCCGACGGCAAGAACGTCCATGGCCGTCCGGTCGGCGTGCAGTGGCAGAACGGCGATCTCGCCAGCGTCTTTCCCAAGGACGACGCGCGCGCACCGCTGATGAAAACCTAAGCGTCAACGACGATGTTGGAGACAGTGGCCCAGGCCGTCATAAACGGCCTGCTCATCGGCGGCATCTACGCGCTGGTCTCGATCGGCGTGACGCTGATCTTCGGGGTCGTCAAGATCGTCAATTTCGCGCAAGGCGAATTCGTGATGATCGGGATGTACATCAGCTTTTTCCTCGCCAACCAGTTCGGGATCGATCCGCTGCTGTCGCTCATCGTCTCGATGCCGGTGCTGTTCGTCGCCGGCGTTTTGATCCAGCATTTTCTGATCCGCCGCGTGCTGGGGCCGAACGACATGCCCCAGATTTTCCTGACATTCGCCTTGTCCCTGCTGTTGTTGAACCTGGCGCTGATGCTGTTCACCGCGAACTATCGCACTGTTCACACATCGTATTCCGACGAAGCGTTCCATATCGGCGGGCTTTATATCCCGGTGGCGAAACTGATCGCCTTCGCCGTCGCCATGATGCTGAGCGCGGCGCTCTGGGTGTTCCTGCACGCCACCGACCTCGGCAAGGCAATGCGCGCGGCCTCGCAGAAGCCGGACGTCGCGCAATTGATGGGCATCAACACCAACCGCGTGTTCTGCGTGGCGCTGGGCGTGGCGCTGGCGCTGGCGGGCGCCGCCGGCTCGCTGCTGATGCCGTTCTATTCGGCCTATCCGTTTGTCGGACAGGTGTTCGTGCTGATGGCGTTTGTCGCGGTGGTGCTGGGATCGCTCGGAAACGTGATCGGCGCATTGGTCGCGAGCCTGATGATGGGCGTCGCCGAGTCGCTCGGAATTCAGTTCGTCGGCGCCGACTCCGGATTGATCGTGGTGTTCGGGATGCTGCTGCTGACGCTGGCGTTCAGGCCGACCGGGCTTGGCGGGAAGGCACGATGATGGGAGGACGGCAAACGCGGGGTTGGCTCTGGCTGGCAGCAGGCATCACGGTGCTTATCGCGCTGCCCTTGCTGGTGAAGAGTTCGTTCGCCATCGACATCTTCATCCGGATCCTGCTGTTCGCCTTTATCGGGGTCGCCTGGAACCTGATGGGCGGATACGCCAAGCAGTTGTCGCTTGGACACGCCGCTTATTTCGGGCTCGGCGCCTACACCTCGACCATTCTCCAGATCGATTTCGGCGTCTCGCCGTGGATCGGGATGATCGCCGGCGGCGTGGTGGCGATGCTGGCCAGCCTGCCGATCGGCTGGCTGTGCTTCCGGCTGCGCGGGCCGTATTTCACCATCGCCACCATCGCAACCGCCCAGGCGCTGATGCTGATCTTCTTGAAATTTCGCGACCTCGCCTGGGGCGCCGAGGGCACCACCATTCCTAACCTCGGCAACGCGCCGCTGATGATGCAGTTCGAAGCCAAGTCATCCTATTATTATGTCGCGCTCGGCCTGCTCGCGCTCGGGCTTGCGATCACCTACAAGATCGAAAAATCGTGGATGGGATATTATCTCGTCGCCATCGGCGAGGACGAGGACGCGGCCGAAGCGATCGGCGTCAACGCCCCAAAGATCAAGCGCGACATCTATCTGATCAGTTCGTTTCTCACCGCGCTGGCCGGCACGTTTTATACGCAGTACATTTACTTCATCGATCCTGCGACCGCGTTCAACTTCAACGTCTCGATCGAAGCGGCGCTGGTATCGATCGTCGGTGGAATTGGAACGCTGTGGGGGCCGGTGATCGGCACCGTGCTGCTGGAGACCACCTCCGCGCTGCTGCAGAGCTGGCTCGGCAGTTCGGTGGGCGGCATTCAGCTCACCGTCTACAGCCTGATCCTGATGGCGGTGATCCTGTGGCGGCCGACCGGACTGATGGGCGTGGCGACCGAGGCGTATCAGCGCCATATCCGCCGCCGCGCGGTGCGGGCGTAGGGATCGCGGCGATGGCAGAAGCGCTGGTCATTCGCGGCCTCAACAAGCGGTTCGGGGGCTTGCGCGCCGTGCAGGACGTCAGCTTTTCGGTGCAGGAGAACGAAACGGTCGCGCTGATCGGACCCAACGGCGCCGGCAAGACCACGAGCTTCAACCTGATCACAGGGTTTCACCGGCCGGATTCCGGGTCGGTGTCGGCATTCGGCCGCGAGATCGTCGGCTTGCGGCCGCATGATATCTGCGCGCTGGGACTGGCGCGCACCTTTCAGGTCGCAAAGCCCTTCGGCGCCATGACGGTGCTCGCCAACGTCATGACCGGCGCGTTTTTGCGCGACAGACACGTCGACGCCGCAGGCGAAAAAGCCCGCGAGGCGATCGAATTTGTCGGGTTGTCGGCGCGGGAGCAGACGCCGGCGCGCGACCTTACCACCATCGACCAGCGCCGGTTGGAAATGGCGCGCGCGCTGGCGACGCAACCGCGAATTTTGCTGCTCGACGAGGTGATGGCCGGGCTGAACCCGTCGGAGATCGACCAGGCGGTGGCGCTGGTCGAAAAACTCTCCGGGCGCGGTCTCACCATCGTCATCGTCGAACACGTGATGCGCGCCATCATGGCTGTGGCGCGCCACATCGTGGTGCTCGACCATGGCTGGAAGATCGCCGAAGGCAGCCCGAAAGAGATCGTGGAAAATCCGGAAGTGATCCGCGCCTATCTCGGCTCCTACGTGCACCCGCCGGGAGAAAGCTAGTGCTCAAATTAGCCGGCATAAGCGCCAGTTACGGGTCGGTACCGGCGATCCACGCCGTCAGCATCGAGATCGGCGAGGGCGAAGCCGTCGGCCTTTTGGGCGCGAACGGCGCCGGGAAAAGTACCACGCTGCGTGCAATCTCGGGCTTGGTACGGCTGACCTCGGGGACCATCACCTTTGCAGGCGCCGACCTTGCGTCCTTAGCCCCGCATAAAATTCCGGAATTGGGCATTGCCCATGTACCGGAGGGCCGTCAGGTGTTCCCCGAAATGACGGTGCAGGAGAATCTCGAGATCGGCGCCTACGTGCCGAAGGCAAAGGCCGAGCGCAGCAGTTCGCTCGACCTCGTTTACAGCATCTTTCCCAGACTAGCCGATCGCAAGAAACAACTGGCGGGGACCATGAGCGGCGGCGAGCAGCAGATGCTCGCGGTCGGCCGCGGGTTGATGCTGAAGCCGCGGCTGTTGATGCTCGACGAGCCCTCGCTCGGCCTGGCGCCGGTCATGACCGACGTCACCTTCGAGAAAATCGCGGAGATTCACAAGATGGGCACCGCCATCCTGCTGGTGGAGCAAAACGTCAGCCGCGCGCTGATGCTGGTGCAGCGCGCCTATGTGCTGGAAAGCGGCAATGTGATCATGCACGGCTCAAGCGCGGAGCTGGCCGGCAACAAGCAGGTGCAGGCGGCGTATCTCGGGATTTAGTTCGCCGAAACCGCTCTCTCAGGATGACGTTCGCGTGTGAGGGTGCGAAAAATCAGCCGTCGTCCCCGCGAAGGCGGGGACCCATAACCACCGGCGTTTGTGATTACACAATGCGTCTGCCCCAGCGCCACAAGGAGGCGGCACGGCGTATGGGTCCCCGCCTTCGCGGGGACGACTCGCGGAGATGTGGTTGCGCTCGTGTTGAACGAGCGTGTTCGGGAAGGCTCACATCCTCTCAGGATGACGGCGGAGTTGCGCCCTCACCCCTCGATGATGGCCACGGCCCTGGTCCAGCCCGCCGAGGCGCGCTCGATCTTGACCGGAAAGCAGGACACCGTGAACCCGGTGGACGGCAGTTGCTCCAGATTGTGCAGCTTCTCGATGTGACAGTAGCCGATATGGCGGCCGGCCTTGTGGCCTTCCCAGATCAGGCTGGCGTCCTTGGTTTCGGCATATTTCTTCGCGGTATGGACGAAGGGCGCATCCCAGCTCCAGCCGTCGATCCCGGTCAGACGTACGCCGCGCTCGAGCAGGTACATCGTCGCCTCGTAGCCCATGCCGCAGCCGGAGGTGACGTAGTCCCCGGCTCCGTATTTGGCGCCGGCCGACGTGTTGACCACGACGATTTCCAGCGGCGACAACGTATGCCCGATGCGCTTGAGTTCGGCCTCGACGTCTTTCGCGGTCGCCACATAGCCGTCCGGCAAGTGCCGGAAGTCCAGCTTCACACCCGGCTGCAGGCACCATTCCAGCGGCACCTCGTCGATGGTCCATGACCGTTCGCCGCGGTTCATGGTGGGATGGAAATGCCAGGGCGCGTCGAGGTGGGTGCCGTTGTGGGTCGAGAGCTGCACCTGCTCGACCGCCCACCCGTGACCGTCCGGCAGTTCCTCGGCCTTGAGGCCTTCGAAGAATTGCAGCATGCGCGGCAGACCCTGCTGGTGGTCGATGTACTGGATGGTCGGATGTCCGCCGGGCGGATCGGCCGGCACGTCGTTTTGCAGCGGCACCGAAATATCGATCAGTCTTCTGGCCATGGCATTTCCTCTCTTTTTTGGATTAGGCGATCGTAGTCCGAGCGAGCGAAGCCAGCCCGGGGTCTTCCTTCACGCCGGCCTGCGCTCACACGAGCCTTCCCCCGGGGTTGCTACGCTCGCCCCGGGCTACGTGCTAGGTCGTGATGGCGTCCTGGCGCTCGACCTTGTTTCTCAGAACACCGATGTTCTCGACTTCAAGTTCGACGGTGTCGCCGTGCTCGAGATACCAGCCGAGTTCAAGGCCGCAGCCGCTGCCGACCGTGCCTGATCCAATGAATTCGCCCGGCATCAGGGTTTCATCCTGAGTCACGTGGGCGATGATTTCCTCGAACGAGAACAGCATGCCTTCGGAGACCCCCTGCGAGCGCATCTTGCCGTTCACCCGCACTTCCATCGTCAAATGATAGGGATCTCCGATCTCGTCCGGCGTTACGATCCATGGACCCATGACGTTGCCTCCGTCAAAACTCTTGCCCTTGGCGGGGCCGAGGCGTCCTTCCATCTCGATTCGCTGGGCGTCACGCGCAGAGAAATCATTGAAGATGGTGAAGCCGAAGATGTGATCCCTGGCCTTTGCGGCCGAAATGTTCGCGCCCTTGTTCTTGGTGATGATTCCGAATTCGAGTTCGTAATCCATCACTCGGCTGTAACGCGGCCACTTTACCGTGGTATTGGTGCCGCGCACGCTGAAACGGTTGGTGATGTAGTAGATCGGCTGCTTGCGATAGATTTCCGGCAGTTCACCGAGCGGCTCCGCATTGAGCCGCGCCAGTTCGGCCATGTCGTTCTTTTCGCGCGCCGCGAGCTTGAGCTGGCCACGCGGTGCCTGCAGGATGTGCAGCGGAAACGACATGCCGTCGCGCATCTGCCGCGGCTCCGGGACCGGGGCAAGGATTTCAGCGGTGGCGATATCAACCGACAAGATTTCGTCCTTGCCGCTCCTGTCGAATGTCGTCCTCGCTTGATCCAACGCGGCAGGACCGGCGTCGATCAACGACAACATCGATCCGAAAGCCGGATTGCCTTTGCCATCGCGATCCGCAGCGGCCGCCAGATCGAACAGCCGCGAGTCGTTGCTATGCACCAGACCGATCTTCTCTCGGCCGTCGCAGCGAAAAGTCGCAAGCTTCATTATCTCTCCCCCTTGTTCATCAATAAAATATATGATCAAAAGAAATATCGATAAAAAATGGACTGTCAAGCGGTGCAGTTGGAGACGATCAATGACCAAAATCTTAACCGCGGCGAGTGTGGCGGCGGTTCTGGCCGCCGGGCCGCTTCAGGCGCAGAACAAAATCCAGATCGGCTGCACCGCGACCAGCGATTGCGCCTCCGCCATGGTGGCGGTCGATGAGGGCCTCTTCAAAAAGCACGGCCTCGACGGAGAGATGGTTCTGATCAGGATCAATTCGAATATCCCGGCCGCGATCCTCTCCAATTCGATCCAGATCGGCGGCCCGACCTCGACCGTGTTCTTGCAGGCGGCGGATGGCGGCCTGGACTTGGTTGCCGTGGCGGGCGCGTCGATCATGAGCCCGGCGTCGAACGCCAACATCACCGCGTTCGTCCGAAACGGCATCACGATCAACGCCCCAAAGGATTTCGTCGGCAAGAAAGTCGGCGCACCGGGGCTTGGCGCGTTTCTGCATGTGTTGTTCGTGAAATGGCTAGTCGAGAAGGGCGTCGATCCGAAGGCTGTGAATTTCGTGGAGGTGACGTTCCCAACCATGTCCGACATTATCAAGTCGGGCGGCGTCGATGCCGTGCTGACTGCGGAGCCGTTCGTCACCCGAATGACCAATGCGGGATTGGGGTCGGTCGGCGCTCGTTATGCGGTTGACCTCGCGCGCTCCGAGCCGATCATCTTCTATGCAGCCGCGCGCGACTGGGCCGAGAAAAATCCCGACACCATCAGGAGGTTTCGTGCCGCGATTGCCGAAGGCGCGGTGATCGTCAACAATGACCGCGAAAAGACCTCCGCATCGATCTCGAAGTTCACCAAGCAGCCGATCGAACTGGTAAAGGCCACGCCGCCCAACAAGTCCGAGCCGGACTTGAAATCCGAACAACTGGGCTGGTGGATCGAAATCATGTCGACACAGAAAATGCTGCAGACGAAACTCGATTTGAGCAGACTGATCCTGAACCATCAGAAATAGGCCATGGCATCAGCGGCTCACGGCGGTGCAGGAGACGTCTCGGGTCCGGACACCTTGAGCGAACGCGCCGCCAACCTTGTGCAGCAGGACATTATCGCCGGTGCACTCGCGCCGGGCGCGCGGCTCGGAATCGTTAATCTGGTCCGGCGCTACGACATCGGCGCCACGCCGTTGCGGGAGGGCTTGTCCCGATTGATTTCCAGGGGATTGATCGTCGGGATCGGCCAGCGCGGTTTTCGCGTAGCCGACATCAGCCGCGAGGACCTGGAGGATATTACCCGGATACGCACGGTGATCGAGATCGAAGCGCTTCGGCTCGCCATGACGCAGGGCGACGACGCCTGGGAAGCGGGAATTATCAGCGCGCTGCATCAGATGCGCCGGCATATCCAGCGAACCGGCGACGCGTTTCACGAGGGCACGCCCGATTTCGACCGGCTGCACAAGGAATTCCATACCTCGCTACTGGCGGCATGCGGATCGAAACGGCTGCTTGCGGCCCATTCCGATCTTTACGATCAGGCTTACCGCTATCGCCGGGTGATGATGGGCGCGCTGGGCAGCGGCGATGAATTCATCGCGGTGCATCAGCGTCTAGCCGATCGTGTTCTCGCGCGCGATCTCGACGGCGCGCCGGCGACGCTCGCCTCCCACCTGCATTCGACGCTGGATTATGTCTATCCGCCAGGCAAGGGGGAGCGATCGTGAGCAGGACGGCTGCAGCCGGTCAGACCGCGGCATTACCTGCCCCGGCGCGTCCGCAAATCGCGTTCATGGATGTCACGCTCGATCTCGGCGGCAAGACCATTATTGAAAATGTCAGCTTCGAGGTAAAGTCGGGCGAATTCCTCTGCATTATCGGCGCATCGGGCTGCGGCAAGACCACCGCGCTGCGCCTCGCGGCAGGATTGTATCAGCCGACCAGCGGCACCGTGATCTTCGACGGAAACGCGATGCTGGCGCCGCGGCGCGACATCGCCATCGTGTTTCAGGATTACGGCAAGGCGCTGCTGCCATGGCGAACCGCCGCCGGCAATGTCTCGCTGGCGCTGGAAGCGTGCGGCATCGCCGCTTCCCTGCGCGCCGCCCGCATCGACGAATTGCTGAAAAAAGTAGGACTGCCCGGCCATGCCGGGAAATATCCGGCGGAGATGTCGGGCGGCATGCAACAGCGATTGCAGATTGCGCGCTGCCTGGCGCAGGAACCCAAAGCGCTGCTGATGGACGAGCCGTTCGGCGCGCTGGATGCGATGACGCGCCAAGGATTGCAGGACGAAGTGCTGTCGCTTGTCGAAGCCAGCAAGGCGACGGTCATATTCGTCACGCATGATCTTGAGGAGGCGATCTATCTGGGCGACCGTGTCATCGGTCTGTTGCCTCATCCTGGCCGTATCGGCATCGAACTCAGGATCGATCTGCCACGGCCGCGCGATCAACTGATCACCCGGGAGAATCCGGAATTCCTGGCGTTGCGGCGCGAACTGTTCGATTTCATCAAGGCCTCGGAAACATGATCCCGGAGCGGACCAAGGCGTTCGTGCTTCCGATTGCCGCGCTCGTGGTGCTTGAAATCTGGGCTCGCGCGATCGACCTGCACAGCGATTCCCTCGCACCACCAAGCGCCGTTGCGACCGCACTCGTCGAAGCCCTCAGGGACGGCTCGGTCCTGGTTGCGACACGCGACACGCTGATCTCGGCGTTTGCAGGATTGGCGGTCGGCGGCGGCGTCGGCCTTGTTCTCGGCATCGCCTTGGGAATTTTTCGTATCGTCGACCGGCTGATGGAAGTCACCATCGAAGCGATCCGTCCGATCCCTTCCATCGCGCTGCTGCCGATCGCGCTGATTGCATTGGGTTTCGGATACCGGATGGAGATTGTGATTGTCGCATTTGCCTGTCTCTGGCCGATCCTGATCCTCAGCCGCGCTGCGATCGGCGGTATCGAGCCGCGCCTGATCGAAGTATCGCGCGCGCTGGGTCTTTCTTCGGCCGACCGGGTCCGCAAGATCATCGTTCCGGCCGCGCTGCCACGGATTTTTCTCGCGTTTCGGCTCGCCGCCGGCATCGCGCTTATCGTAGCCGTCACGGTCGAGATCGCGATCAATCCGATCGGACTTGGCGCCGCGATCATGACGGCACAGCAGGCGCTGCGGCCCGACCTAATGCTGGCCTATCTGGCCTGGATCGGCGCGGTGGGATATGTGCTGAACTTCAGCCTGGTGGCGGCGCAACGTCACCTGTTCGGACGTGCGGCGTTGGCAGGAGATGCGGCATGAACCGCTTCGTGCCGATCTGGCGCGCCGCCAGTTTCCTCGTTGCCGCGGGTTTCATCGCATTGTGGCAGATGATCGCCGACGCGCGCCTGGTATCGCCGGTTTTTCTGCCGGGACCCGACCGCGCATGGGCGTCGCTGGTGCGCGGCTTCAGCGGCGGAGATCTCTGGAGCAAAGTGCTGGGTACGCTGGAGCACATGGCCTATGGCTGGTTCGCTGCGTCGGTTGCCGGCATCGCGCTGGGCGCGGCGATCGGATCGTCGCGGACCATGCGCACTTATGTCGCGCCGTCGCTCGAATTCTTAAGACCGCTGCCGGTGTCCGCGGTCATTCCCGTCGCCATTGCGATGCTCGGCTTAACCCAGGGCATGGCGCTGTTCGTGATCGCGTTCGGCGCCATCTGGCCGATGCTGCTGGCGACGATTCACGGATTTGCGGCGGTCGAACCTCGGCTCTACGAGGTGGCCCGTTCGCTGCACATGTCACGGCCGGCGGTGATCTTCAAGATCGCGCTGCCTTCGGCATGTCCCGACATTCTGTCAGGCATGCGCTTGAGCCTGACCGTGGCGCTGATTCTATCGGTGGTCTGCGAGATTTTGGCCGGCCTCGACGGATTGGGACACTGGATCCTGCTGTCGGCACGATCCTTCCGGTCGGCCGACCTGTTCGCCGGCGTCATGTTGCTCGGCGTGATCGGGTATTCGACGGCTGTGGCAATGTCGTTTGCCGAGCAGCGCCTGCTGAAATGGCGCAACGCCGGGCACTGACTGCAACGCTTCGCGGGCAGACGTTCGGCCAGACAGACGTCCGGCTGGCACGTTACTTGCCCCCATTTCATCACAACTGATGGAGTGGAATCATGAACGGACTTGGCGGTCTCAACAAGTCGCCGGAAGGCGTCGTCATCGGGCTTGTTCAACTGCAATTACCCAATGTGGCGACACAACAGGATTTGGCGCGCCAGACCGACAAGATCGTCTCCATGGTCGGCAAGGCGCGCCGCAATCTGGGCACCATGGACCTTGTCGTGTTCCCCGAATACTCGCTGCACGGCCTGTCGATGGACACCAATCCCGCAATCATGTGCCGTCTTGACGGACCGGAGGTCGTGGCGTTCAAGCAGGCCTGCATCGACAACAGGATCTGGGGCTGCTTCTCCATCATGGAGTTCAACCCCGACGGCAATCCCTATAATTCGGGCCTGATCATCGACGACCACGGCGACATAAAACTGTACTACCGGAAATTCCACCCCTGGATTCCGGTCGAGCCATGGGAGCCCGGCGATATCGGGATTCCCGTGATCGACGGACCGAAGGGCGCAAGACTCGCGCTGATCATCTGCCACGACGGCATGTTTCCGGAGATGGCGCGCGAGTGCGCCTACAAGGGCGCCGAGATCATGATCCGCACCGCCGGCTACACCGCGCCGATCCGCGAAAGCTGGCGCTTCACCAATCAGGCCAATGCATTCCAGAACCTGATGGTGACCGCCAATGTCTGCATGTCCGGTTCCGACGGTTCGTTCGATTCGATGGGCGAAGGCATGATCGTCAATTTCGACGGCAGCATCATCGCCCACGGCACGACCGGGCGCGCCGATGAGATCATCACCGCCGAAGTGCGGCCCGACCTGGTGCGCGAGGCGCGGATTCACTGGGGCGTCGAGAACAACATCTACCAGCTCTGGCACCGCGGCTATGTTGCTGTGAAAGGCGGCGCGATGGACTGTCCCTATACTTTCATGCACGACATGGTCGCCGGCACCTACCGGCTGCCATGGGAGGATCACGTCAAGATGACCGACGGCACCTCCTGCGGCTTTGCCGCCCCCACGCGAATGTTCGGGTCGGGGGCGGCAAAGGCGGCGGAATAACCCGCTGATTCGACCGACGGCCGATCGGCTGGCATGCTTGTTGCTCCTGTTCGCCGACTGATGCCCGAGCAAAGGAAAGCGCCCGATGTCGACCATCACCGCCACGGCACCGACCGCGCGAAAACCGCTGTACACGTCGCTGTTTGTCCAGGTTCTGGCGGCGCTGCTGCTCGGAATCGTGCTCGGCATGGCCGTTCCCGACTTCGCCGTCGGCCTGAAGATTTTCAGTGACGCGTTCCTGAAGTTGATTTCGATGATCGTGGCGCCGATCGTGTTCTGCGTCGTCGTGCACGGCATCGCCGGCGCCGGCGACCTCAAGAAGGTCGGGCGGGTCGGCGTCAAGGCGCTGGTATATTTCGAGGTGATGACCACGGTCGCGCTGGTGGTCGGCCTGCTGCTCGCCTACCTGTTCGGCCCGGGCCACGGCATGAACATCGATCCATCCACGCTCGATTCCAAAGCGCTCAACGCCTACGCCGACAACGCGCACAAACTGCAGGGCGGCGGCATCGGCAGCTTCCTGCTGAACATCATTCCGACCACCTCGTTCGATGCGCTGGCGCGCAACGACGTGCTGCAGGTATTGTTCTTCGCCATCATCTTCGGCATCAGCCTCGCCCTGGTCGGCGGCGAAAAAGGCGAGCGCATCGGCGCGCTGATCGATGCGGTATCGACCGTGCTGTTCCGGGCGATGGGGCTGATCGTGCGGCTCGCGCCGCTCGGCGTGCTGGGAGCGGTGGCCTATACGGTCGGCAAATACGGCGTCGGCTCGCTCAAGCAGCTGATCTCGCTGGTCGCCCTGTTCTATGTCTCCGTGACGATTTTCGTGCTCGGCGTACTCGGCGGCGTGATGGCACTTGCCGGACTGAACATCTTGAAATTCCTAAGCTATTTGCGCGAGGAACTGACCATCGTGCTCGCCACCGCTTCTTCGGATGCGGTGCTTCCGCAGATCATGCGCAAGCTGGAGCGGCTCGGGGTGAAGGATTCGGTGGTGGGGCTGGTAATTCCCACCGGCTACTCGTTCAACCTCGATGCATTCTCGATCTACCTGACCCTTGCCGTCGTGTTCATCGCGCAGGCGACCAACACGCCGCTGTCGTTCGGCGATCTGCTATTGGTCCTCGGCGTGTCGCTGGTCACGTCCAAGGGCGCGCACGGCGTTCCCGGCTCCGCCATCGTGATCCTGGCGGCCACGCTGAACGCCGTTCCCAGCATTCCCGCGATCGGGCTGGTGCTGGTGCTGTCGGTCGACTGGTTCATCGGCATGGCCCGCGCGCTCGGCAACCTGATCGGCAACTGCGTCGCCACCGTCGTCGTGGCGGCATGGGAAGGCGATCTCGACCGCGCCAAAGCACGCCGTGTGCTCGACGGCCACGAACTGGTGGATGTGACGGCGGGTTAGGAAGCGCCGCCGTTCGCCTCTCCCGCAAGCGGGAAAGGTGAAGACGGCGCTGCGACTGAGGCATCCCGCGCCCGGAAATTCTCGATCAGCCGCAGCAACACGCGGGCGGCGGCGTCGACATCGTCCGGCTCGACATGCTCGTCCGGGTGATGGCTTATGCCGCCGCGGCAGCGTACGAACACCATTGCGACATCCGCGATATCGATCATCGCCATGCCATCATGGCCTGCCCCGCTCGGCAATTCGAACACGCGAAAACCCTCGTCCGCGATCGCATCCGCCACCTGCCGCTTGAGCCAAAGCGCGCAGGGCACCGTGCGGTTTTCATGGGTGACGTCGATCTGAAGCGCAAGCTCGCGGCGCTTGGCGATCCTTTCGATTTGCCGGACGACATCGGCGACCGCCATTTTGCGGTGCGCGTCGGAAGCCGCGCGCATGTCGATGGTGAAGAAAGCCCGCCCCGGAATCACATTGGTGGCGCCCGGCATCGCGTTGATGGTGCCGACGGTCCCGACCAATCCCTGGTCGGTCCGGCAGAACTGCTCGATCGCGACGATGCATTCCGCGGCTCCCGCCAGCGCATCGCGGCGAAGTGCCATCGGCACGGTGCCGGCATGTCCGGCCATGCCTGCAAGCGCGACGGCGAGCCGAGTCGCGCCCGATATCGCGGTAACAACGCCGACCGGCAGATGTTCGGCTTCCAGCACCGGTCCCTGCTCGATGTGGAGTTCGACGTATGCGAGCAGTTCGCTGCGCACCCGCGCGGCCGCGCCGATATGCTCGGGGTCGAGGCCGAATTGCAACAGCGCCGCGCGCATCGAAATTCCCGCGCGGTCTTTGGCATTCAGCACGCTCTCATTGAAACTGCCGGCGACCGCCCGGCTGCCCAGCAGCGTGGACGCGAAGCGGATGCCTTCCTCGTCGGCGAAACCTGTCACTTCGACGGCGAAGGGCAATCGTCGTCCCCGCCTGTTCAGGTCGGCTACGCAGGAAATCGCGGTGATCAGTCCGAGCGGGCCATCCCATTTGCCGGCATCGCGGACCGTATCGTAATGCGAGCCCAGCATCAGGCATGGCATTCCGGACCGCTCGCCTTCATAACGGCCACAGACGTTTCCGATCGCATCGAGATGCGCGCGCATTCCGCCTGCCCGCATCCAGCCGAGCAGCAGATCGGCGGCGGCGCGGTGCTGTTCGGTGAGAAAGATGCGCGCCAGATGCTCGGGTGTTTCGGATATTTTCCCGAGTTCGTTGATGCGGGCGACGATCTCCTCGCCCAGCGATGCAGCTTTTAGCCCGGCGATGCCCGCTTCCGTTTCGCTCATGTCTGTCCAGTGGTGATGCGGACCGCGCTCTAAAATTCGATACAAGTTCAATGCCAGCGGATCGGGCTGGATGCGAGCGCAAGCTATCCCACTCGTATCCAGCCAAGGCGACCTTGACCAGTCGGCACATCCGAGGATCGCCGGACCAGGGAGAAGCTGCGGTCTGCTCAACTCCCTTGCATACAATAACAAAATGTCGATTAAATTTTAATCTAAACGACCGGTGCACAAGTTTTGAACCTCCTATATATCGTGTATAAATGCGTTTTATTTCAATATCTTAATAAGGTATGCCTGCGAAATAAGCTTTGGCACGAAGCTTGCGACATCCGGTCCGGGGCTTCGCCGGATCGGCGCGGCCGCGAAATCAGCGGCGGTCCGTCCGCCAAAGGGAGCAACCGATGGATTTTGGCAAGATTTCACGACGGCGCCTGCTGCAGGGCAGCGCCGCGATGACGCTGGGCACGGCGTTCGGCGCACGTAGCGCGCGCGCAGCCGACACCACGATCGGCTTCATTTATGTCGGATCGCGCGACGACTACGGATACAACCAGGCCCACGCGCAGGGGGCCGCCGCACTCAAGAAAATCTCCGGGCTCAAGGTCGTCGAGGAAGAGAAAGTCGCGGAAACCGACGCCTGCGAAAAAACCATGGAATCGATGATCAACCTGGACGGCGCGACGCTGCTGTTTCCGACCTCGTTCGGCTACTACAGCCCGCATATGATCAAGATGGCCAACAAATTCCCAAAACTTCGCTTCGAACATTGCGGTGGATTGTGGAGCGACAAGGACCCGAAAAACGCCGGCAGTTATTTCGGCTACATCGACGAGGCGCAGTATATCTCCGGCATCGTGGCCGGCTATTCCACCAAGACCGGTAAGCTGGGTTTCGTCGCCGCCAAGCCGATCCCGCAGGTGCTGCGCAACATCAATGCGTTCACGCTCGGCGCCAAACTCGCCAACCCGAAAGCCACCACGCAGGTGATCTTCACCGGCGACTGGTCGATGCCGGTCAAGGAAGCCGAAGCTACCAACAGTCTGATCGACCAGGGCGTCGATGTCCTGACCTGCCATGTCGACGGACCGAAGACCATGGTGGAGAACGCGGCCCGCCGCGGCGCGATGGTATGCGGCTATCACGTCAACCAGTCGCCGCTGGCCCCGAAGGCGTATCTGACCGGCGCCGAATGGAACTGGGAAGCGCTCTACCCGAAATTCGTCAAGATGATCGCGGCGGGGGAATCCATTCCGAATTTTTATCGCGGCGGCCTGAAGGAAGAAATCGTCAAGTGCTCGCCCTATGGCGAAGCCGTGTCGGCGGAAGCGCGCAAACATGCCGACGACGTCAAGGCCCGGTTGATCGCCGGCGATTACGTCATCTTCAAGGGTCCGATCACGGACAACAAAGGCAAGACCATGATCACCGCCGGCACCGATCGTGGGCAGAAGGACCCCGAGCTCGAGAAGATGGACTATCTGGTTGACGGCGTGATCGGAGCGACTTCTTGACTTCAGAGGTCGCGGATTCCGTCGAGGCCACTGCCATCGCTCCAGCCGCCGACCCCGGTTTGTTGCAGCGTTATGGCGGCACCATCGAATACGGCCTCATTCCCGGCGCGGCGCTCATCGCTGCACTGGGGGTGTTCGGCCTATTCGTCGCCCTGTTCGGCAAAAGCCCGCTCGATCTGTATTTCTATATGTACCAGGGCGCCTTCGGCACGTGGTTTTCGTGGCAGAACACGCTGACGCGCGCGGCGCCGTTGATCCTTACGGCGCTATGCACGGCGCTGCCGGCGCAGCTCGGCATGGTGATCATCGGGGGCGAAGGCGCGCTGCTGATCGGCGCTCTGGCGGCGACCGGCACGGCGCTGACGCTGCAATCGGCGCCGCCATTCGTCGTGCAGCTCGCAATGGTTTGCGCCGGGATGATCGGCGGTGGGCTCTGGATCATGCTGGCCGGCGGGCTTCGCCATTACCGCGGCGTCAATGAAACGATTTCCAGCCTGCTGCTGGTCTATATCGCGCTGGCGATCCTCAATCATCTGGTCGAGGGCGTCATGCGCGATCCCGCCAGTCTCAACAAGCCGTCGACGCGCGAAATCGGCGCCGTGAACATGATCGGGTCGATTCCCGGCACCGACGTGCACTGGGGTCTGGCGTTCGGCGTGATCGCCGCCGTCGCGTCCTACATTCTGATCCATCATACCGTATTCGGCTTCGCCGCGCGGGTGGCCGGGGGCAATATCCGCGCCGCCAAAATCGTGGGCCTGAGTGTCGGCAAGCTCATTTTGACGATCTGCTTTATAGCGGGCGCCGCAGCCGGGCTTGCGGGAATGGTCGAGGTCGCCGCAGTGCAGGGCCGCACCAACGCCAATCTCGCCGCCGGCTACGGCTTCACCGGCATTCTCGTCGCATTCCTGGCGCGGCAGAATCCGCTGGCGGTCATTCCGGTTGCGATCCTGCTTGGTGGAATCAGCGCCAGCGGCGGGTTATTGCAGCGCCGGCTCGGCCTGCCCGATGCCTCCGTTCTGGTGCTGCAGGGAATCATCTTCGTTGCCGTGCTCGCAAGCGACGCGTTGTACGGGCGGATCGGCTTTCTGAAAGGCAAATCCTGAGATGGCCCGAATCTGATGGCAGACGGAACGATCGGACTTTGGACCGTCCCGCTCGCAGTGTTCGGCGGCGCCATCCGCGTCTCGACGCCGTTTCTGTTCGTCAGCCTCGGCGAATGCATCACCGAGCGCAGCGGCCGCATCAATCTCGGCCTCGAAGGCACGCTGGTGATGGGCGCGATGAGCGCCTACGGTATCTCGTACCTTTCAGGCTCGCCCTGGCTCGGCGTTCTCGCCGCCGGTGTGGCCGGCGCGCTGCTGGGCGCGCTTCATGCCGGCATCTGCTCGCTGCCGCGGGTCAACGACGTCGCCGTCGGCATCGCGCTGATGCTGTTCGGAACCGGCCTCGCCTTTTATCTGGGCAAGCCGCTGATCGAGCCGACGGCGCCGCGGCTGCCGGCGATCGATTTCGGCGCGTGGAGCGACGTCGCGCAGGTTCGAGCGGCGTTGCGGATCAACGTGCTGTTCCTGATCGGCGTCGCTCTTGCGCCGATGTTGTTCTGGGCATTTCGAACCACGCGCTGGGGCCTCTTGATCCGCACCGCCGGCGAGAGTTCGGACGCCGCGCGCGCCATGGGATATTCCGTGCTTGCGATCCGCTTGCGCGCCACGATGGTCGGCGGTTTCCTTGCCGGAATCGGCGGTTCGTTCCTGTCGCTGTTCTATCCCGGCAGCTGGAACGAGGGCCTCTCCAGCGGACAGGGCATCACCGCGGTCGCGCTGGTGATCTTCGCGCGATGGGATCCGATGCTGTGCCTGTGGGCGTCGCTGGCGTTCGGAGGTGCTGCCGCACTCGGACCGGCGCTGCAATCGGTCGGCGTCACCTCCGGTTATCATTTGTTCAATGCGGCGCCCTACATCCTGACGCTGGCGATCATGATCATCACCTGCTCGCCGAAACGCACGCTGACCGGCGCGCCCGCCGAACTGTCCATCACGAGATGAAACCATGGCCGAGCGCTATCTGAAGTCCGAACCCTATGCCTGGCCGTACAATGGCGACTTACGCCCGGCGAACACCGCCTTGATCATCATCGACATGCAGACCGATTTCTGCGGCGTCGGCGGTTATGTCGATAAAATGGGTTACGACCTGTCGCTGACGCGGGCGCCGATCGAGCCGATCAGGCGGCTGCTCGCGGTGATGCGCGAACAAGGCTTCCACATCATCCATACCCGCGAAGGTCATCGCCCCGACCTGACCGATCTGCCGGCCAACAAGCGCTGGCGCTCGCGCCAGATCGGCGCCGGGATCGGCGACCCCGGTCCGTGCGGCCGCGTGCTGGTGCGCGGCGAACCCGGCTGGGAGATCATTCCGGACCTGGCGCCGCGGTCCGGCGAGCCGATCATCGACAAGCCCGGCAAGGGATCGTTCTGCGCCACCGATCTGGAGCTGATGCTGCGGCTGCGCGGCATCGAGAACATCGTGCTCACCGGCATCACCACCGACGTTTGCGTTCATACCACCATGCGCGAGGCCAACGACCGTGGTTTCGAATGCGTGCTGATCGAGGACTGCTGCGCTGCCACCGACAGGAGCAACCACGACCACGCCCTGAAGATGATCAAGATGCAAGGCGGCGTGTTCGGCGCCGTTGCGACCTCGGGAGCGATGATCGGAGCCCTGTCATGATCGTCGGCGAAATCCCGGCGCCGGAAGGCGCACTCGGCGTCGACGCCGTCGCCATGACCATGCGCTTCGGCGATTTCGTCGCCCTGGACAACGTTGAACTCAAAGTGCGGCCCGGCTCGTTCCATGCGCTGCTCGGCGAGAACGGCGCCGGCAAGAGCACGCTGGTAAAATGCATCATGGGCTATTATCACCCAACCGAAGGCGGCGTGCTGGTCGGCGGCCGCGAGCAGGCGATCGCCAATCCGAAGGATGCGCACGCGCTCGGGCTTGGCATGGTGTACCAGCATTTTACGCTGGTGCCGGCGATGACGGTTGCCGAAAACCTGGTGCTGGCGCGCGACGACGTTCCGGCCATCGTGAACTGGCCCAAGGAAAAGAAAGAGCTGGAAGCATTTCTGGGGCGGATGCCGTTCAAGGTGCCGCTCAACGCGCGCGTCTCCGACATTTCCGCCGGCGAACGCCAAAAATGCGAAATCCTCAAGCAGCTTTATCTGAAGCGGCGTTTTCTTATTCTCGACGAGCCGACTTCGGTGCTGACGCCCGGCGAGGCCGACGAGGTGCTGGGCATGCTGCGCGGCATGGTCGTCGATGGCGAGTTGACCATCCTGATGATCACGCACAAGTTTCGCGAGGTGATGGCATTCGCCGACGAGGTGACCATTCTGCGGCGCGGAAAGCTTGCCGGCTGCGGCCGGGTTGCCGAGCTGACGCCGGACAGCATGGCGCGCATGATGATCGGCGCGGAAGAGCTGACGGTGCAGCCGGCGCGCGTCGGAGAAGTCAGCGCGACGCGGCTTGAGCTGAGCAAATTGAACGCGCTCGATGACGCCGGCGCGGTCGCGGTCCGCGATGTATCGCTCAGCGTGCGCGGCGGCGAAATCGTCGGCATCGCCGGCGTTTCCGGCAACGGCCAGCGGCAGCTGGTCGAAGTGCTGGCCGGCCAGCGCGAGGCCGAGTGCGGCGAAATCCGCGTCATCGGCGATGCCTATCACGCCAGCCGCGAGGAAATGCGCCGGCACAAGATGTCGCTGCTGCCGGAAGAGCCGCTGAAGAACGCCTGCGTCGGCGGCATGAGCGTCGCCGACAACATCGCATTCCGCGAATTCGACCGCGCGCCGTTCGCGCGCGGTGGCTGGTGGCTCAATCGCGCCGCGTTTCGCGAACAGGCTGAAAAGAAGATCGGGCTCTACAAGATCAAGACCCGCACGCCGGATACGCCGATCTCGGCGCTGTCGGGGGGCAACGTGCAGCGCGCGGTGCTGGCGCGGGAGCTCGGCGGCGAGGTGGAAGTTCTGATCGCTGCCAACCCCTGTTTTGGTCTGGATTTCGCGGCGGTGGCGCAAATCCACGCCGAGATCATGGCCGCACGCAACCGCGGCGCGGCGGTGCTGCTGGTGAGCGAAGACCTTGACGAACTGCTCGAACTCTCGGATCGTCTGGTCGTCATGTTCCACGGCCAGTTCGTCTATGAGGCGCGCGCCAGCGAGGCCGACCTTACGGAAATCGGACGGCACATGGCTGGACATTGATGGCCGACGTTCCGGATCCGGGCGCGTCCGAACGCGACGAGCATTTCCTGCGCCGGTCATTCGATGTCGCCCGCCGTGCCGTCGCCCGCGGCAACCATCCGTTCGGCGCCGTCCTCGTCGACCAGAACCGCAACGTCCTGATCGAGGCCGAGAATGGCTACATGCCGGCGCATGACGGGACGGCGCACGCCGAGCGCCTGCTCGCGACCCAGGCCTGCACCACCCTCAGTCCGGATATCCTGCGCAATGCCACGCTATATTCGTCTGCCGAGCCGTGCGCGATGTGCGCAGGCGCGATCTACTGGGCTGGCATCGGCCGGCTGGTCTATGGCTTAAGCGAACGGCGGCTGCGCGCCGTCACCGGAAACCATCCGGAAAATCCGACGCTCGATCTGCCATGCCGCGAGGTGTTGGCGCGGGGACAGCGTCCGACCGAGGTGATCGGCCCGATGCTGGAGGACGAGGCGGAGGCGGTGCACGAAGGAGCGTGGGATACTTGATCTCTCCCCGCAAAGCGGCGGGGAGAGGGAAACAGCGGAAGAGGTGAAGCGATCAGAACTTCACGGTGATGCCTGAATAGAGCGAGCTCTCGGTGCAGGAACCGTTGCTCACGGTGGCACCGCCCACCACTGCCGTACAGGCGACGGCGCGGTTATGATCGAGGCCGAACTTGTTCTGCCAGTAGCGGTAGGCGACCCAGACATCGACGAAGTGCGTGTATTTCGGACCCCAGAAGGCTTTGGAAGCGTCAAAGGTCAGGCGGATCGGCTCCGAGTTGAACTCGACCGCGGTGTTGAAAACACCATTCGCCGCGCTGAACGGCAAGGGTTCGGTATCCGTACCTTTTTTGCCGTACCAGGCCGCGCGGCCGCTGATCGAGAAGAACTGGTACTCGGGCGGCAGAAATCCGAGGTCCATGTAATAGTTGGTTTCGACCGCCCAGGTCGGCTTGAAGGAAGTGTTGCCGTCGGTCAGGCAGCTTACACCCGCAACCGGGCCGGAAAAGCCGCTGTTGCACTGGGCGAATGAGTTGTGGTTGTAGAACTCCCAATACACCAACGGAGCGACGTTGAAGTAACCCTTGTAGGGAAGATCGAAGGCGAACTGCAGACCGGCAACGACATCGCGCTTGGCGGCGCCAAAGAACCGGTTCTCGGTGTTGGCGTCCATGCCGACTTCAAACGAGACATTGTGCAGCGGCCCGACGCTGAAAGCCTTTGTATTGAAGATTTCGTTCCAGCCAAAGGTCGAGCGGAACAGACCGTAAATTTCGGTCGCACCCGCGCAGCTTGCCGGAGCGAAGGTGGCGCTGATGCCGGCGTTGATGCAAGGCGCCGCAGGGTCGTTGTGGTCGGACTTGAACAGCGAGATGGTGAAGAAGTTGGTGCCGTAAGCCCATGCGTCGAAGTGGGTGAACGAGTAGACCTGCTTGGCGGTCTTGGCATTGATCGATCCATTCGGATTGACCGTAAACATGCCGGGCTGGGCTCCGGTGAAAATGTAGGAATACGACACCCGGTCGTCGATCACGAAGAAGAACGGCACATCGGCGATCGGCTTGGCGGCTTTCACCGCCATGTCGGCGGCGCCGGCGAAGCCCGCGGGTGCGAGAGCGGCAAGTGACAGCACGGCTGCTGCTATTGCATTGCGACGAAAGGACATTGGATTACCCCCAAAGTTGACGATCGACCGATCGAGGCCCTTGGACCAAACACTTGCGCCGTTCGCTCAGCGTGAGAAGCCTCAAGTTTTCCCAAGGCATGCCGCAAGTTTCATCAAGAATGGCCTCGGCATCAGCGTGTTAGAGCCGGTCGGGCAGCAGCCTCGGCCGTTCTCGGCACTTGCTCCGAAACGGGCCCGCAATACGGGTTGCGCCCGTTTTGATTGGGATTTTGCGACGATCTGACACAGCCCCGATCGCGCCAGCGGACTGGTTCGAATCGGGGTTTGCCGCTGTTCTCACATTCGGAATGACGCTGCTCAACTTCGTGGCAGGCTCGATACGGCAGTTCCGATTTGGTTTAACCCGTTACAAATATGCAACATGATTTGCAGTCCGCTCACGACCGAAGCGGCAGTGGAGCATGCGGTCTCGCCGGCGGGGAATCACGCGGCGGCTCTGCTGAAGAGCTGAGCAACCGCTGGCGCTTTTTCGATACTTACCTTGCACCGCAATTTAGCACAGTATTGAGGCAGCCGTTCCTCACACCTGTGACAGCGAATGTCAGATCCGACGCCTTCCGGCCCGCGTCCCGGCCAAACGCCATTGCTTCAGACCATTGGGCTTACCAAGCGTTACGGCACTTTTCTCGCTAACGATTCCATCGACCTCGACATCTGGCCCGAGCAGATCCACGCGCTGCTCGGCGAAAACGGCGCGGGCAAGTCGACCTTGGTCAAGACCATCTACGGCTTGATTCAGCCTAGCGAAGGTGAAATGCGCTGGCAGGGTGATAAAATGATCCTCACCGGCCCATCGGAAGCGCGCGCGCGGGGCATCGGCATGGTGTTCCAGCACTTCTCGCTGTTCGACAATCTCACCGTCGCCGAGAATGTGGCGCTGGGTCTCGACGGCAAGGAACCGTTCAGGGACATGTCCGCGCGACTGGAGGAAGTATCCAAGGTTTACGGGCTTCCGCTCGACCCGAAGCGCGAAGTGTGGCGGCTCTCGGTCGGCGAGCGGCAGCGCATCGAGATCGTCCGGGCGCTGATGCAAAACCCCAAATTCCTGATCCTTGACGAGCCCACCGCGGTGCTGACGCCGCAGGAGGCCGATCAGCTCTTCGCCGTACTGGGCCGGTTGAAGGCGGAAGGCCGGGCCGTCCTCTACATCAGTCACAAGCTGGAAGAGGTGAAGCGATTGTGTGACACTGCCACCATCCTGCGCGGCGGCAAGAAGGTGTCGACCTGCAATCCCCAGTTCGAAACCGCTGCATCGCTCGCGCGCATGATGGTCGGCGCCGACATCAAGGAAGTGGCCGCTGCGGGACGCCGGACCACAGTGCCGCGCCTGGTAGTCAACGATCTCAACCTGGAGCCGGACGATCCGCATGGCGTGCGGCTTGAACGGATCTCACTGGAGCTCAAGGGTGGTGAAATCCTGGGCATCGCCGGCGTCGCCGGCAATGGTCAGGATGAACTGTTCGCCGCGCTGTCTGGCGAACGGCTGGCGCAGGACCCCGGTACGGTGGTGATCGACGGACACGCGGCGGGGCACCTTTCCATCACGCAGCGGCGCAAGCTCGGCGCCGCGTTCGTGCCGGAAGAGCGATTGGGCCACGGCACCGCGCCGCGCATGAAATTGTCGGAGAACGCGCTGCTGACCGGCCATGCCGCAAGCGGGATGGTCCAGCACGGCTTTGTCAATACGGCCGCCACGCTCGCCACGGTCGATCGCGCCACCAAGGCTTTCGACGTCCGCAAAGCCAAGCGCGATCCGGAAGCGGCGAGCTTGTCCGGCGGCAATCTGCAGAAATTCATCGTCGGCCGCGAGATTCTCCGCGATCCTGTCCTGCTGGTGGTGAGCCAGCCGACCTGGGGTGTCGATGCCGGTGCCGCCGCGGTGATCCGCCAGGCTTTGCTTGATCTTGCCGCAGCCGGAACCGCAGTGCTGGTGACCAGCCAGGATCTGGATGAGCTTGCCGAGATCACGGACCGCATCGCGGTGATGTTTCATGGACGGCTGTCAGAACCGCTACCTGCTGCCGACGCCAGCCGCGAAAAGCTCGGCCTGCTGATGGGCGGAAGCACCTTAGCACAGAAGGAGCCGCTTCATGCAGTTGGTGCTTGAAAAGCGCGCGGAGAGATCGGCGACCATAGCGCTGATCTCGCCCCTGGTCGCGATTGGGCTGACCATTACGACCATGAGTATTCTGTTCGTGATTCTCGGCAAGAATCCGGTCTCGGCGCTCGGAGTCTATTTCATCGCCCCGCTGACGGATGCCTATTCGCTGCAGGAAATCGCCGTGAAGGCGACGCCGCTGGTGATGATCGCCGTCGGACTGTCGCTCTGCTATCTCGCCAATGTCTGGAATATCGGCGCCGAAGGCCAGTTCCTGATCGGTGCCGTTGCCGGAAGCTGGCTGGCGGTGAAAACCCAGGGTACCGAAGCCGGCTATTGGGTAATGCCCGCCATGCTGCTGCTCGGCGCGATTGCAGGCGCGCTGTATGCGCTGATCCCCGCCATCTGCAAGGTGCGATTCGGCGCCAGCGAAATTCTCACCAGCCTGATGCTGGTGTATGTCGCGGACCTGCTGCTCGACTATCTCGTCCGCGGGCCATGGCGCGATCCGGCGGGGTTCAATTTCCCGACCACGGCGGAGTTCGATCCGGTCGCAACGGTGCCGGTGCTGATCGAAGGCGGCCGCCTGCATCTTGGCGCCGTCATCGCCCTCGTGGTTGTCGCCGCGGCCACGGTGCTGCTGGGCAAGACGATCAAGGGATTCGAGATCCGCGTCGTCGGGGCGGCGCCACGCGCCGCGCGTTTCGGCGGGTTCAATTCCAACCACTTGATCCTCCTGACGTTCGTGATTTCCGGAGCGCTGGCAGGCCTTGCTGGAATCATCGAAGTCGCGGGCCCGGTCGGACATCTGCAACCCGGCATCTCCCCGGGTTATGGCTTCACTGCCATCATCGTTGCGTTTCTCGGCCGCCTGAACCCGATTGGAATACTTATTGCAGGCCTTTTCCTTGCACTGACCTTTATTGGCGGCGAGCAGGCCCAGATCGCGATGAAAATCCCGTTGGACGTGACCAAGGTATTCCAGGGCATTCTGCTGTTCTTCGTTCTCGCCTGCGATTCGCTGATTCTGTATCGCTTCCGCCTGATCCCCTCGGCGCGAAAGGTGTCCCGTGGGACTGCTTGAGGCGATCATTCTTGCAGTGCTTGCGGCATCGACGCCGCTGCTGATCGCAGCCACCGGTGAACTGGTCGCCGAGCGCGCCGGCGTGCTCAATCTCGGCGTCGAAGGCATGATGATCGTCGGCGCCGCCTGCGGATTCGGCGGGGCTTTTCTGTCAGGCTCGGTCCTTGTCGGCGCCATCTGCGGCATCGTCGCGGGGGCGGCGCTGGCGCTGATTTTTGCGGTGATGACGCTCGGCCTCGCGGTCAATCAGGTGGCCACGGGCCTTGCGCTCACCATTCTCGGCATTGGCCTGTCCGGCCTGATCGGCTCCGGCTTCGTCGGCGAGAGAATCACGCCGGCGCCGCATCTCTATGTTCCCGGCCTGAGCGATATCCCGTTCGTGGGCCGCATCTTGTTCGGCGAAGACGCCTTCGTCTATTTCTCGATATTGCTGATCGTCGGCGTCTCGATGTTCCTCTACCGCACCCGCGCCGGGCTGATCCTGCGCGCCACCGGCGACAACCACGTCTCGGCGCATGCGCTCGGCTATCCGGTGCTGAAAATCCGCATGTTCGCGGTGATGTTCGGCGGCGCCTGCGCAGGGCTCGCCGGGGCGTATCTGCCGCTCGCCTATACCCCGTTCTTCATTCCGGGAATGACCGCGGGGCGCGGCTGGATCGCGCTGGCGCTGGTGGTGTTTTCGTCGTGGCTGCCGAGCCGGCTGGTGATCGGCGCCTACCTGTTCGGCGCGGTGACCATCCTGCAACTTCACGCGCAGGGCTGGGGTATCGGCGTTCCCTCGCAACTCATGTCGGCCATGCCGTATCTGGCAACGGTGATCGTTCTTGTGCTGATTTCGCGGGCGCGCACCGGCGGCTCGACCGCCCCTGCGGCGCTGGGAACGGTGTTCGTGCCCGATCGATGAATGTGCCCGATGCGCGCGCGACGGGGCGCCGCGCTTCAGGAGAGACAGTCCACCCGTCAGTGTCAGGAGAACATAATGCGGAAAATCCTCATCGCGGCGACAGCAGCAATGCTCACGACCGGAGCAGGGCTGTTCGGCGCGTCAGCCGCCGACAAGCTCAAGGTCGGCTTCATCTATCTTGGCCCGGTCGGCGATCTCGGCTGGACCTACCAGCATGACCTCGGGCGCCTCGCCATGCTCAAGGAGTTCGGCGACAAGGTCGAGACGACGTTTCTCGAAAACGTCAGCGAGGGGCCGGACTCCGAGCGCTCGATCGAACAGCTTGCGCGCGCGGGCAACAAGCTGATCTTCACCACCTCGTTCGGCTACATGGAGCCGACGCTGAAGGTGGCGAAGAAATACCCCAAGATACATTTCGAGCATGCCACCGGCTACAAGCGCGCCGAGAACATGTCGACCTATTCCGGCCGGTTCTACGAAGGCCGCTATATCCAGGGCCAGATCGGCGCCAAGATGTCGAAGAGCGGGGTGCTCGGCTACATCGGCTCGTTCCCGATCCCGGAAGTCATCTCGGGCATCAACGCCACCATGATCGGCGCCCAGACCGTCAATCCGAACATCAAGGTCAAGATCATCTGGGTGAACTCATGGTTCGATCCGGGCAAGGAAGCGGACGCCGCCAAGGCGCTGCTCGACCAGGGCGCCGACGTGATCATGCAGCATACCGACAGTCCGGCACCGATGCAGGTCGCCTCCGAACGCGGCAAGCTCGCGTTCGGCCAGGATTCCGAAATGATCAAGTTCGGGCCGAAGGCGCAACTCACCTCGATCATGGATAACTGGGGTCCGTACTATATCGCGCGCGTCAAGGCGGAACTCGACGGCACCTGGAAGTCGGAAGACATCTGGGATGGCCTGAAAGAAAAGATGGTGGTGATGGCGCCCTATACCAACATGCCCGATGACGTGAAGAAGGCCGCGGAGGAAACCGAGGCAGCCATCAAGGACGGCAAGCTGTTTCCGTTCAAATGTCCGGTTGTCGGCCAGGATGGCAAGGACGTCGAATGCAAGGGCGGCGACAAGCTCGCCGACGGCCAGATCCTGGGCATGAACTTCTACGTCAAGGGCATCGACGACAAGATTCCGGGGAAATAAAAGCCGGGCTTCCAGGAGGCAAGTTCCGGACAGTAGTGCCCGAACTTTTGGTTGGCGAGAGCCGTACCTCCTTCGTCATGCTCTGGCCTTGTGCCGGGCATCCACGTCTTTCTTCGAGACACAAGACGTGGATGGCCGGGACGAGCCCGGCCATGACGACGGAGTTGATCATCCGTACTGCATCGCCCTCGCGGCGGCACTATGACGCCGGATCAGGTCTGACACGTCCAGCCCTGGAATCGCGCCGTCCAGCACCACCCATTTGCCGCCGACCATCACCCGGTCGGCGCGGTGCGCGCCGCACAGCACCAGTGCTGCCAGCGGATCGCCATGGCCGGAAAAGCGCAATTCGTCGAGCTTGAACAGCGCGAGATCGGCGATCTTTCCGACCGCGATTTCGCCGAGTTCGGCACGCCCGACGCAGGCGGCGGAGCCTTTGGTTGCCCAGCGCAGCGCATCCTTGTGGCTGACGCGGCCGACGCCGTAGCGGGCGCGCTGCAGCAGGAACGCGGCGCGGACTTCCTGCATCAGGTTGGATCCGTCGTTGGACGCCGAGCCGTCGACGCCAAGGCCTATTCCGACCCCCGCCTCTTCCATGTCGCAGACCGGACAGCAGCCGGACGCCAGGATCTGGTTGCTGCACGCGCAATGGCTGATCGTGGTCTTCGCCCTGCCAAGCCGCTTCATCTCGGCCGCGTTGAAATGGATGCCGTGAGCCAGCCAGGACCGGGCATTGAGCCAGCCGCAGTGCTCGATATAGTCCAGCGGCCGGCAGCCATGTATCTGCTGGCAGAATTCGTTCTCATCCTCGGTTTCCGCAAGATGAGTGTGCAGGCGGACGTCGAGTTGGTCGGCTAGCGCAGCTGTTGCCTTCATCAGCGATGTCGTCACCGAAAACGGCGAACACGGCGCCAGCGCGATCTGCACCATGGCCTCCTCGCCGCGCTGGTGGTATTTTGCGACCACGCGCTCGCTGTCCGTGAGGATCGCGTCCTCGTCCTGCACCACGCTTTCCGGCGGCAGACCGCCGTCCCGCTGCGAACGGTTCATGGAGCCGCGGGTCAGCAGGGCGCGCATACCCAGGCGTTTCGTCACCGCCGCCTCGATGTCGACGGCGTCCTCCAGCCCGGCGGGAAAGACATAGTGATGATCGGTCGTCATGGTGCAGCCGGACAGCAGCAGCTCCGACATTGCGACGGTGACGCCGAGTTCGAGATTTTCCGGCGTCAGCCTCGCCCACACCGGATACAGCGCCTGCAGCCAGGGAAACAATTCGCGATCGAGTGCGGCCGGCAGCGCGCGCGTCAGCGTCTGATAGAAATGGTGGTGGGTGTTGATCAGCCCCGGCAGCACCACATGGCCGCCGGACTCAAAGCACGCAGCGGAGGTCGCCGGCTGGCCGCCCTTCGGCACCAGTTCGACGATCCTTCCCTGCCGAACCACGATGCCGCGTTCCGCGCCATCGGCCAGGATGGCCAAAGGGTCCTTGATCCAGATCGCCCGCGTTTGGTCCATGGCTAAAGTCGTCTCCGAAAGTTAGGGTCACCAGCACGCGTCAGCGCTTATCCTGCAATTCAAGGACCAGGCCGATCCTGCGATAGTTGGCGTCGGTCTTGCAGGACTGTGTAATGAGACGGCCATCGCATTGAAAGCGCAAGCGTATCCATGGATTTGAACACCGTCACCGACGTTGCACGCCCGCGCACGCGGGAACAACTGCCCGTTTGGACGGCAAGCGATGCCTGGCTTGCCGGCGGGACCTGGCTGTTCTCCGAGCCGCAGGTCCATCTCACGCGGCTGATCGACATCACCGATTTCAAATGGCCGGCGCTGACCATCAACGAAACCAGCCTGACCATCGCCGCAACGTGCACCATCGCCGAGCTCAATGCATTGCCCTGCCCGTCCGAATGGATTGCATCGCCGCTGATCGACCAGTGCTGCCGCGCGTTTCTGGCCTCCTTCAAGATCTGGAAGACCGCCACCGTCGGCGGCAATCTATGCATGTCGTTGCCGGCCGGCCCGATGATCGCGCTGACGGCCGCGCTGGATGGCGTATGCACGCTGTGGAAGGCTGACGGCGGCGAGCAAACCGTCGGCGTCGCCGATTTTGTCACCGGCAACCAGCGCAATGTACTGGCGCCCGGCGACCTGCTGCGGCAGATCGAAATCCCCGTCGCGGCACTGGCACGGCGCTCCGCGTTTCGCCAGATATCGCTGACGCCCGTCGGCCGGTCGGCGGCACTGCTGATCGGCAGCCTCGGCGCCGACGGCACACTGGCGCTGACGGTGACGGCATCGACCGTGCGCCCTGTTCGGTTTTGCTTTGCCGGAATCCCGCAGCCGGTCGAACTGCGCGACGCGATCCTGCATCGCATTCCCGACGAGCTTTATCATGACGATGTCCACGGCAAGCCGGCATGGCGCAAACACATGACGTTGCGTCTGGCCGAAGAAATTCGCGCCGAGCTGCAAAGCGTGCCGCGGCGATGAGGTTTAACGTCAACGGCAAGGAGTTTTTGGAAACAGCGAATGCGGGCCAATGCCTGCGGACGTTTCTGCGGCAGCTTGGGCATTTCGGCGTCAAGAAAGGCTGCGACGCCGGGGACTGCGGGGCCTGCACCGTGCTGCTCGACGGCGAGCCGGTGCACAGCTGCATCATCCCCGCCTTTCGCGCCGACGGCCGCACCATCACCACCATCGAAGGCTTGGCGCCCGACGGCGGCATGCATCCGATGCAGCAGGCCTTCCTCAATGCGCAGGCCTTCCAGTGCGGCTTCTGCACCGCCGGCATGATCCTGACCTGTGCTTCGTTGAACCAGGCGCAGCGGCAGGATCTCGGCGCGGCGCTCAAAGGCAATCTGTGCCGCTGCACCGGTTATCGCGCCATCGAGGATGCGCTCAACGGCGTCAACACCATCGAGGACGCCGCCGCCGGCACCGCCTTCGGCCGCAGCCTGCCTGCGCCCGCAGGACCTCAGGTGGTGCGAGGTGCGGCGCGATATACCTTCGATACGGCGATGGACGGCTTGCTGCATATCAAGCTGCTGCGCTCGCCGCATCCTCACGCCAGAATCATCTCGATCGACAGGGCCGCGGCGCTGGCCGTTCCCGGCGTACATTCGGTGCTGACGCATGAGGACGCGCCGGCAAAACTGTTCTCTACCGCGCGGCACGAAGTTGTCGAGATGGACCCGGACGACACCCGCGTGCTTGACCCCGTCGTACGTTTTGTCGGTCAGAAAGTCGCAGCCGTAATCGCCGAAACCGAGGCTGCGGCCGAAGAAGGTTGCCGCCGGCTCCGGGTCGTCTACGACATCCTGCCGGCGGTGTTCGACCCTGCCGACGCGATCGCAGGAAATGCACCGCTGGTTCATCCCGACAAGACGTCGCAGCAGCGCGTCGCTGATGCGCAACGCAATATTGTCGCGCAAACCCGCGGCGAATTCGGCGATGTCGCAACCGCGCTGGCGGCGTCGGCGGTGACCTATGAGGGCGCTTTCACCACCCACCGCGTGCAACATGCGGCGCTGGAAACGCATGGCGGCCTCGGCTGGGTCGATGCGGATGGTATTCTCAACGTCCGTTCCAGCACGCAAACACCGTTTCTCACCCGCCGGGCCCTTGCGGACATCTTCGATCTGCCGTCGGACAAGGTTCGAGTGTTTTGCGAACGCGTCGGCGGCGGTTTTGGCGGCAAGCAGGAAATGTTCGTCGAGGACGTTCTCGCGCTTGCGGCGCTAAGAACCGGCCGGCCGGTCAAGCTGGAACTGACCCGCGAGGAACAATTCATCGCAACCTCGACCCGGCATCCGATGCGGGTCGTCGTGAAGGCCGGCGCCGACAGCAGCGGCAAGCTCACCGCGCTGCAGCTCGACGTGCTCTCGAATACCGGGGCCTACGGCAATCACGCCGGTCCGGTGCTGTTCCATGCCTGCGGCGAATCGATCAGCGTCTACAATTGCCCGAACAAGAGGGTCGATGCCGTCGTTGCCTACACCAACACCGTTCCATCAGGCGCCTTCCGCGGCTACGGCCTGCCGCAAACGCTGTTCGCCGTGGAAGCCGCGATCGACGAACTGGCGAAGGGACTCGGCATCAGTCCCTTCGAGATGCGCCGCCGCAACATCGTGAAGCGCGGCGACCCGATGCTCACTCCCGCCGATACGGCACACACGGATGTGCACTATGGCAGCTACGGGCTCGATCAATGCCTCGATCTGGTGGAGCGCGCGATGGCCGCGGAAATGCGGCAACCGGATTTATCCGATGACTGGCTGACCGGCGACGGCATCGCACTGACCATGATCGATACCGTGCCGCCCGACGGACACATTTCCGAGTCCAGAATCTCGCTGCGTGACGATGGTGGCTTCGACCTGATCGTCGGCACCGCCGAATTCGGCAACGGCACCAGCACGGTGCATCGCCAGATCGCAGCGTCCGCGCTGGCGACCACGGTCGACCGCATCCTGCTCAAACAGTCCGACACCGCCAATGGCGGGCACGACACCGGCGCCTATGGCAGCGCCGGCGTCTTCGTCGCGGGGCTTGCCACGCAGGTCGCCGCCCAGAATCTTGCCGCCGAGCTGAGGCGTTTCGCCGCCGCGGCGACCGCAATCGGTTCCGAGCCGTGCATTCTGGAAAGCGATGCCGCGGTATGCGGCAAACGGCGCCTGTCCTTTACCGAACTTGCGCAGGCCGCGCGCGCGCAGGACAGGACGCTGAGCGCAACCGGCAGTTCCGCCGGCACGCCGCGCTCGGTCGCCTTTAACGTCCAGGGTTTCCGCATCGCGGTAAACAGGGGCACCGGGGAGATAAAGATCCTCAAAAGCGTTCATGCCGCCGATGCCGGCCGCGTCGCCAATCCGATGCAATGCCGCGGCCAGGTCGAGGGCGGCGTGGCGCAATCGCTGGGCGCCACGCTGTACGAGGAGATGGTGATCGACGACGCCGGCCGCGTGACAAATCCCAAATTCCGCGATTACCATCTGCCGTCGTTCGCCGACATTCCGCGCACCGAAGTGTATTTCGCCGACACTGCGGATTCGATCGGTCCGATGGGCGCGAAATCGATGAGCGAAAGCCCGTACAATCCGGTCGCAGCGGCGATGGGCAACGCGCTGGCGGACGCCACCGGCATTCGCTTCACCAGCGTGCCGTTCAAGCCGGACCGGATCTGGCCGGCGTTGAAGGAGAAGTTCGGCGCGTAACATATACTCCGTCACGCGCGGGCTTGAGCCGCGTATCCATCCATCTTCGGAACAGTCCTTTCGAAGGGGATGGATACGCGGGTCAAGCCCGGCCATGACGGCCGGGATGGGTGCATATGGCCGGGCTTGTCCCGGCCATCCACGTCTTTGCCCCACATCAGAAAGAAAGACGTGGATGCCCGGCACAAGGCCGGGCATGACGGCGAGATGTGTGCATCCAGTAGGATCAAGCCCGGCAATGACGGATGAGATGTGTGCATCGAGTAGGTCGAGTTCGGTAATGACGATGCAGGGACGTATCCGGAACGCAGCGCAGCGCCTGGCTCTTCGCGGAGCGGTGCGCCGCAGAGCCGGGGCGGTTACGAACTGCGACGTTTGGTGCGGTCCCGCCTCGCGGAGCGGCATGAAGAATGCCGCACCGCGTCCGGGACACGTCAGCGCCCTACCGTGCATTCGATCTGGCCGTGCGGCTCTTCGGTCGGTAGGAAAACGGCATTTGGATTGTCCAGCCCGAATGCCGACAGGTTCATCGGAATGAAATGCATGTTCGGGCACGCCATGCTGATCTCGGAAATTTCCGGCACCGCGGCGAGCGCGGCCTCGCCCATCCGGTACAGGCTGTCCTGCACGCTGGAGCTATAGGTGGTGCTGAATACCTCCAGCAGCGTGTCGAGGATCTTGGCATTGGCGGCGGGATAGCCCGAAGGTTTCGCCGCCCACTTCCATGATGCCACCATGCTGGTCGCGCACATCCGGTCATGGGTCTCGGGAAGCGTCGTATAGGGATCCTTGGCGTAGTTCTCCCAACCCGACTGGGTCGATTTCATGAATGTAAAACCGTCGATACCCGAGGTCAGTGCCGATCCCTCGCGCGTGGCGCTGATCCCGACGAAAGGCTTGCCGTTGCTGTCGAGCACGAAACTATGCGGATGCGGCTTGCCGCCAAAGCTCAAGCGGTGCCATTTGGTTTCGTGCGCCGTGACGGCGACCGAGGCCACCTGCGGATAGCTGTCGAGATATTTTTTCGCCAGCACCTGGCAGAATTCCTCGATGCAGAGTCCGGTATTTTCGCGCGCAACGATATTGACCACGTTCTTGATGGTGTCGGTCGATACCGACGTCGAATTGTTGGCGTCGGTATAGGCGCGCTCAAAATCGCCCTCGATCATCGCCTTGACGGTGAGCTGGCTGACCTCGTGCCTGTCCCCATCGCGATGAATCCGCATGACGCGAACCCGGCCTTTTCCGTATCTGTTGGCGATCAGCGGCACGTAGAGCCTCCCGTTCAGCCGGCGAATTCAGGTCCCGATAATCCCGGGTTCGGCCGATCATGAGCAACCTTCGTGCCATGGGCAACCGGGAAACGCCGGGTTTGGCACGGGCCTTGTATCAGGTCGAATCGGCAGGCGGGCCGAATGGACCGCATCGGAAGGACCCGTTCATGACTACCGACATCCACCCGGTCGACCAGATACTGCCGACCCCTCGCCTGCTGGCGCTTGGGCTTCAACATGTTCTGGTGATGTATGCCGGCGCGGTCGCGGTTCCGCTGATTATCGGACGCGCTTTGAAACTGTCCGCGGAGGATGTGGCTTTCCTGATCAGCGCCGACTTGTTTGCCTGCGGGCTTACGACGCTGCTGCAGTGCGTCGGCTTTGCCGGCGTCGGCATCCGGCTGCCGGTGATGATGGGCGTTACCTTCGCCTCGGTCGGGCCGATGCTGTCGATGGCCGCGGCGCCCGACATCGGGCTGCTCGGCATCTACGGCTCCGTCATCGCTGCCGGAATCTTCGGCATCCTTGCCGCGCCTTTCATCAGCCGGTTGTTGCCGCTGTTTCCCCCGGTCGTCACCGGCACCATCATCCTGGTCATCGGCATTTCGCTGATGCGGGTCGGCATCAACTGGGCCGGCGGCGGCCTGCCGACCTTGACCAAGGTCGTCGATGGCGTTGCCGGTGCGTTTCCAAATCCCGGCTATGGCCAGTTGCAGGGCCTCGGCATCGCCCTGTTCGTGCTGCTCGTGATCCTTGGCCTGATCAAATGGGGCACGGGCTTCATCGCCAACGTCTCGGTGCTGCTCGGCATCATCGCGGGCGCCGTGTTGGCGAGCCTTCTCGGCGTGATGCACTTCGAGAAAGTTGCCGCCGCATCCTGGGGCGCGATCGTGATCCCGCTGCATTTCGGCATTCCGCAATTCCATCTCGTGCCGATCATAACCATGTGCATCGTGATGATCGTGGTGATGATCGAATCGCTGGGGATGTTCCTGGCGCTCGGAGAAATTACCGGCATGAGCATCGATCGCGATGCCCTGACGCGCGGCCTGCGCGCCGACGGCGTCGGCACCTTGCTGGGCGGCCTGTTCAACACATTCCCCTATACGTCATTCTCGCAGAATGTCGGGCTGGTCAGCGTCACCGGGGTGCGCTCGCGCTGGGTCACGATTGCCGGCGGCGGCATCATGCTGCTGCTTGGCCTCCTGCCGAAGATGGCGGCCTTGGTGGAAGCCGTGCCGCTGGTCGTGCTCGGCGGCGCAGGCCTTGTCATGTTCGGTATGGTCGCCGCCACCGGCGCGCGAATACTCACCGCGGTCGATTTCAGGAACAACCGCTACAACCTGTTCGTGGTAGCAATCTCCGTCGGTTTCGGCATGATCCCGCTCGCCGCGCCGAATTTCTTCCGCAACCTGCCGCACGACCTGCAGCCGCTGCTGGAATCCGGCATTCTGTTGTGCGCGATCGTGGCGGTGATGCTGAATGCATTTTTCAACGGGGTGGGCAGCAAGGCTGCGGCGGAAGCCGACGCCGCGACGGCGGCCGCATCTGCGCAGCATGTGTGAAACCTCCTGTCACTGCCGGGCCGGACCCTCCCAGATTCACACATCGCGTCCTGCGCGGGCCTGACCCGCGTATCCATCAATCTTCGCAAGGGTCTTGCAAAGCGAGGGATTGTCGGGTCAATGACGCGAGACGCCGGCAAGCTTGCGCATCACGAGCGAAGATCAACTCCCCCGATAGGTCGCATAGCTCCATGGCGTGACCAACAGCGGCACGTGGAGATGGCCTTCGGGATCGGCAACCGAAAACCGCAACGGAATCGAATCGAGAAACGGCGGATCCGACATCGCCGCATGTCGCGAAACGAAGTAATCCGCAACGTTGAAACGAAGTTCGTAGGCCCCGATCGGCACCGGCCGCCCGCCGATCAATGGCTGGTCGGTACGGCCGTCCTCATTGGTGAGGGTGCGTGTGACGACCCGATTTCCCCCTAGCGCGGATAACTCGACCAGTTCGACGGGAATCCCCGCCGCGGGTCGGCCGCCATGGGTATCAAGCACGTGGGTCGATAGCCGGCCATGCACCGGCAAACGATCATCGGACACGACCATCTGGTCGAGGCGCAGCGCCGCGATCCGGGATATTTCCTCGATCGATGCCGCCGCTTCCGTTGTCGCGTCGTTTGGCAAACGGCGCTCGAAATCGCGCAGAATGGAATCCTTGCTGTGGCGGCGGACGCAAACCACATAAGGAAATCCGAATTTTGCGCGGTAGGCGTTGTTGACGCGCTCGAATGCTTCGTATTCGGCATCCGACAACCGGTCGAGGCCGACGCTGTTCTGTTCGGCGTTGGATTCGGTAGTGAGCCCAGCGGCGCGCTGCGTCTTGCTGGCGAGATCGGGATGCGCCTTGATCAGCGCAAGGCGCAGCTCGCCGGGCGCGCGCGCGACCACGGCCTTCATTTCCTCGAACAACTGCGTCACGCCGGCGAACGGCCTTGCCGACGCCGCCTGTTCGGCGATCCATGGCGAATATTCAAAGATATTGGCCAGCGCGGTGACAAAATCGTCCGTGCTGCAGGCATTGAGATCAGAAAGGGTTCTTCGGGGCGTCGCAGTCATCCGATATCCCACGCGTTCGCCGCCAGATCCATGTGATGGGCGTGCCAATGCTCCGCGATCTGCAGCCGCGTCGGCACCCAGACGCGGTCGTGGCTCATCATGTAATCGAGAAACCGCATCAGCGATGCCGCGCGCCCCGGACGCCCGACGACGCGGCAATGCAGCCCAACCGACATCATTTTGGGCGAGGTCTCGCCTTCGGCATACAGCACGTCAAAACTGTCCTTCAGGTAGGTGAAGAACTGATCGCCGCCGCCAAACCCTTGGGCGTTGACAAAGCGCATGTCGTTGGCGTCAAGGCTGTAGGGAATGATCAAATGCGGCCCCGCCGGTCCCTTGATCCAGTAGGGCAGGTCGTCGGCGTAGGAATCGCAGGAATAGAGGAAGCCGCCGGCTTCCATCACCAGCCGCACGGTATTGATGGAGGTCCGTCCGGTATACCAGCCGAGCGGGCGCGCACCGGTGATTCCGGTATGAACGCGGATCGCATTGGCGATTTCCTCGCGCTCCTCCGCTTCCGACATGTCCTTGTGCTCGACCCATTTCAAGCTGTGGCTGGCAATGTCCCAGCCGGACTCCTGCATGGCCGCGACCACTTCCGGATTTCGCTGCAACGCCGTCGCCACGCCAAATACCGTCGTTGCCAGCTTGCGTTCCGTGAATAACCGCCACAGGCGCCAGAAGCCGGCGCGCGAGCCATATTCGAACATGGATTCGATATTGGCGTGACGCTGTCCCGGCCACGGCTGCGCACCCAACACGTCCGACAGAAACGCCTCCGACGCGCGATCGCCGTGCAGAATGCTGTTTTCGCCGCCCTCTTCGAAATTCACCACGAACTGCACCGCGATCCGCGCACCCTTGGGCCAGCGCGGATGCGGCGGATTGCGGCCATAGCCGCGGAGATCGCGGGGATAGCGTGCGGCCGCCATCACACTTCCTCGAAGCGGACCTTCTGCGCACCCTTCCAAAGCACGGTCTTGCCCATCTCCGGCAGGCTTTCGAGATTGGATGTCAGCGTGATGAAATGATTGCCGGCGAGCTGTCCCATCCTGCTGGCGAAATGCACGCCGCTATAGGCCAGCAGGATTTCGGTTTCGCTGATACCGCCGGGATAAAGAATGATGTGGCCTGGCGCGGGATAACTGGTGTGATTTTCATAACCGATACCGAAGTCGCGATCGCCGAGCGGCATCCAGACGCCCTCCCCGCTCCAGCGCACATGCACCGCTTGGCTCTCGAACGGCATCGCCTTGCGGAAAGCCGCGCAGGTCTTCGGCGCCAGCCGCTCTTCGAAACGGGCCTGAAACGTAAAGTCGCCGACGTGGACAATGAGCTGGCTCATCGATGGCCCCATGATGCTGATGGAGGAAGGCAGGGTCGCAGACCGCAGCCGAAGCAAGGAACATTCCAGTCAGAAGGTACGATTGGTTATTGGTCCGGCCGCTTTCGTTCATAGGACCAGCCGAAAATCCCGCTTCGTTGTAGTTCCGGTTCCGGGGCCGGGGGTTGCACTTCCCTGACTTCAGCCTGTGGCGGCGATGGCGGCACCGGCAGGTTGTCGCACTTCATCGAATAGACCAGCTTGCCGTCGGCCGTCCGCCCGATCGGCGCGCAGTTGTCGACCCGGGCCGCCGTTCCCTTGGGGAGCAATTTGGTCTGCGCCCAGGCCGGCGAGCAAACCAGCAGAACGACCAGCAGTAGTTTGTTCATACGTCTTTCTCACATCGGATCGACATCGCATTCAACCGGATCGCCCGGCAGAAGTCCATAACGGCCTGGGAGCAGCAAACTATCGATGCAAGGCGAGTTCGAGCAATCGCAGCGTCATCGGCGAGCGCGGATCGGCCAGCGGCGCGATGGCGGTGAAATGATTGGCACCGGGCACTTCCGCAAAGCGGGTTTCGATGCCGCCGCGGCGCCAAGTGTCCGCGATCGTCCTGCTTTGGCGAAAATATTCTGCGCTCTCGTCCGCGCCGACGACGGCATCGAGGCTGCCGCCTGAAGGCACCGGCCAGAACAACGGACTTGCTCGTTTGGCCCCCGCCCGATCGAGACCCAGCGCTGCGTTGACCGATGTCCTGACCAGCGGACCGAGATCGAACAATCCCGAAATGGTGTAAGCCGCCTTCACGATATCTTCCGGCAGCGCCGCGTCGATCGACCGCCAGTCGGTGGCCATCAGACAGGCCGCGAGGTGTCCTCCGGCGGAATGCCCGCTGACCACAAGACACCGTCCAAGGCGCGCCAACGCACGCGCGGCCATGCGCATCTGTGCAATGATGTCATCGACCGAAACCTGAGGGCACAAATCGTAGCTCGGAATCGCCACGCTGATGCCGTGCGTGTTGAGACCGGCGGCAAGATGGCTGAAAAACGAACCGTCGAGCGCCTGCCAGTAACCGCCGTGGATGAAGACAACGATCGCGCCCTCGCTGCGCGATGGAAACACGTCGATGGTATTGCGCGCGCCGGGCCCATAGGAAATCGTATCAAAGAGGTTCGGCCGGGACGCCCGATAGGCTTGCGCGTCGCGCGCCCAGCCGGCGATGAGAGCCGGATGATCGGGGACCCGCGCCCGGTTGTTATATTCGGCTTCGTAGTCGATTTCCGCAGTCACTGCTTGCCGTCCGCATCGCTCGATGTGCACCGGCCGATCTAGAAGCAGTTAAACTTGCGCGGGGCAAGCCGCCCCTCTAAGGTTCAACTATTCTTGACAGTTGCTGGAAGCCGTCCGCGCAAGTAACGGCCAAGCGGAGAGAGTTTTCGATGAGGCACTTTCAACGCGCCGGTCTGGCGATCCTGGTGAGCGTCGCGGCCGGCCACGCACTGGCGCAAGAGAAGGTCAAGATCGGCGTGATCGTAACATTGTCCGGCCCCGCCGCGGTGCTGGGCCAGCAGGCCCGCGACGGCTTCAATCTCGCGGTCAAGGACCTCGGCGGCAAGATGGCCGGCCGCGACGTCGAAGTCGTGGTCGCCGACGATGAACTGAAACCGGACGGCGCGGTGACCAAGGTGAAGGGCTTGCTCGAACGTGACAAGGTCGACTTCGTGGTCGGACCGATCTTCTCCAACATCCTGCAAGCCATCCATAAGCCGGTGACCGACACCAGAACCTTCCTGATCAGTCCGAATGCAGGTCCGTCGAGCTACGCGGGCAAGAACTGCAGTCCGTTTTTCTACGTGACTTCGTACCAGAACGATCAGGTGCACGAAGTTCTCGGCAAGGTCGCGCAGGACCGCGGTTACAAGCGCGTCTATCTGCTGGTGCCGAACTATCAAGCCGGCAAGGATTCCGTGGCCGGGTTCAGGCTCGACTACAAGGGCGAGATCGTCGAGGAAACCTACATGCCGCTGGGCTCGCTGGATTTCCAGGTCGAACTCTCCAAGATGGCGTCGCTGAAGCCCGACGCGGTGTTCACCTTCATGCCCGGCGGCATGGGCGTAACGCTGGTCAAGCAGTACAGTCAGGCCGGCCTTGCCGATAAAATTCCGGTGCTTTCGGCGTTCACGGTCGATGAATCGACACTGCCGGCGCAGCAGGACGCTGCGGTCGGCATGTTCGGCGGCTCGAACTGGGCGCCCAATCTCGACAATCCGCAGAACAAGGCATTTGTCGCCGCCTATGAGGCCGCCTACAACTCGGTGCCGGGCACCTATGCCTTCCAGGCCTATGACGCGGCGATGCTGATCGACAGCGCGGTCAAGGCGGTGAAGGGCGATCTCGCAAACAAGGACGCGGTGGCCGCGGCGCTGAAGAAAGCCGACTTCACCTCGCTGCGCGGCGATTTCAAGTTCAACACCAACGGTTACCCGATCCAGAATTTCTACCTGACCAAGGTGGCAAAACGGCCGGACGGCAGATTCCAGACCGAGATCGCCGAGAAGGTATTCGAGAATTATGGCGACCGTTATGCCAAGGATTGCCCGTTGGGCAACTGAAGGGAACAAGGAAACGTCGCCATGAAAACTGAAGTCGCCGGCATCACCCGGGCCAATGAAGGCATGCAGGGCATCACCTGGAACATCCTCGGCCAGACCTACGTGCCGAAACACTGCACGGAGCATTCGTTCTCATGGCACGCTACGTTCCCACCCGACACCTTCGTGCCGCCGCACATCCATCCCGACCAGGACGAATATCTCTACATCCTGGAAGGCAAACTGGATTTCATGCTGGCCGGCGCGGATACCGCGGCGACGCCGGGCGACCTGGTGCGGCTGCCGATGGGCATTCCGCACGGCATCTTCAACAAGTCGGGGCAGACCGCAAAGACGCTGTTCTGGGTGTCGCCGACGCGTCGGCTGTACGATCTGTTCTGGAGCATCCACAACATGAAGGAACAGAAGCCCGAAGACGTCGTGGCCCTGGCCGCCGAGCACAACATCCACTTCCTGCCGCCGCCGGGAGCGTGAACCTTTACAAGTCGTCCCCCGCGAAGGCCTGGACCCATAATCCCTGGCGTTGATAATAGCAGAAATATCCCCCACTGTATGGAAACGAGAGCGCACGGCGTATGGGTGCCCGCCTTCGCGGGGACGACTCGTTGAATGCCGTGCCTGCTATCCCCTCACCGCAGCGAGCGCCGGCCCGGTCGCCGCAAAACCGGCTTTGCTGGCGTAGCCGCGCACGATCGCTTCGCGCTGGGAATAGCTCAGCACGGTTTCGATGTTGTCGAATCCGTCGGGTGCCAGTTGCTCGACCGCGTCGATCACGCCTTCCGGACCGCCGCGCCGGTTCGAGCGCACGATCTCCGCGGTCATCGGCAGGCGCTTCTGCTCGTAGGCCATCAGCGCCTGGCGCGGATGTTCCGATCGCGCCAGCGCGTCCGCCAGCGCGCGCGCGTCCAGGATCGCCTGCGACGCGCCGTTCGATCCCACCGGATACATCGGGTGTGCGGCGTCGCCGAGCAGCGTGACGCGCCCGCTTGACCAATATGGCAGGGGATCGCGGTCGCAGGTCGGATACTCGTAAAATTCCGGCGTCGCCGCGATCAGCGTGGGCACGTCGACATACGGCACGGAAAACCGCGCCACGTGCGGCATCAACTCTTCGCGTTTGCCCGGCCGCGACCAATCCTCGCGTCGCGGCGGCGCGGCATTGCCGTCACCGACTTTTACCAGCACCGCCCAATTGGTCAGCCGGCTGGCCGGGCTCGATCCTTCCGCGATTGGATAGACCACGACCTTGGCGTGGAGTCCGCCGGCCACGAGCATCGATTTTCCGGTCAGAAACACCGGCCAGTCGCGCGCCCCGCGCCACAACATCAGGCCGTTCCAGCATGGCGGGCCTTCATCGGGAAACAGCATCTCGCGCACGCGCGAATGGATACCATCCGCGCCGATCAGGACGTCGCCGCGCGCGGTCTTCACATGCGCGCCGGAACGGTCGAAGAAATACGCCGTCACGCCGCCCTCGTCCTGGGTGAAGGCGCCAAGCCGGCAGCCGGTCTGAATCGCCTCGGCACCAAGCCGCTGCTCGACAGCGCGGTGAATCACGCTTTGCAGCCGGCCGCGATGTATCGAGAATTGCGGCACGTCGTGGCCGGCATCGAGGCCGCGTGCCTCGCGCCAGACTTCCTGGCCGTGACGGTTGAGGTAATAGAGCCGATCGGTGCGCACCCCCGCCGCATCGAGCGCATCGAGCAGGCCGAGGCCGGCGAGTTCGCGGATCGCATGCGGCAGCGTATTGATACCGACGCCGAGTTCGCGGATCGTGTCGGACTGCTCGAACAGTTCGCATTCGATGCCGCGCGCCCGCAGCATCAGCGCCGTGGTAAGCCCTCCGATGCCGCCACCGACGATGATCGTTTTCATCACGCAACTCCCTGCATCGACCGACCGCGATCGCCCGGTAATTTGCACTTCGCGCCATCGGGCCGCAAGCAGCTTGTCGGTTCAGATTCAGCGCTATCGCGGCGTAAAAAAATGCTGTCAAATATTCGAGGCGGGCGGTAACCTCGCGACATTATCTTTTGCGGGTACGTTCTCCGCACCGTCGTCGATCGGATTTGCGATCCGATCATAATTTAGCCGTTCTGAATAATTCAATTGTCAACCATAGGTCGCCAAATTAATATCTTCCACTTCATTTCGAGAACGGCATTGATCGATGACCGATATCGGGGCCTCGCGGCAGGGACGAAATGAATCTTCCGACAGCGCCTTCACGCGTCTCAATCTGCTGGGGGAATCCCTGATCTTCCGCAAGACGCTGCGGATCATCGAGCGGATCGCCGATGTCGATGCCACGGTGCTGATCCAGGGCGAAACCGGCACGGGCAAGGAGCTGGCGGCCCGCGCACTGCACTACCTGAGCCCACGCCGCGAATTTCCGTTCATTCCGGTCAATTGCGGCGCTCTGCCCGACAATTTGCTTGAAAGCGAGTTGTTCGGTCACGAACGCGGCGCATTTACCGACGCCAAGAAAGCCAGCCGCGGCCTTGTATCCCAGGCCGAGGGCGGCACGTTGTTGCTGGACGAAGTCGAGGCAATGACGCCGCGCGCACAAGTGGTGCTGCTGCGCTTCCTGCAGGATCATACCTACCGGCCGGTCGGCGGCCGCCAGATATCCAGCGGTGATCTGCGGATCATCGCTTCAAGCAATGTCGATCTCGAGGAAATGGTCCGCCGCGGCGAGTTTCGCCGCGACCTGTTGTTTCGTTTCGGCATCCTCAACGTGACCATGCCGCCATTGCGCGAGCGCGGCCGCGACGTGGCGCTGCTGGCGGAATGCTTTCTCGACCGTTTCGCCACCCAGTACGAGCGGCCGCAGAAGCGCCTGCACCCCAGCTCGATCGCCTGGCTAATGTCGCACGACTGGCCCGGCAACATTCGCGAACTGGAAAACCTCATGCTGCGCGAATTCCTGCTTGCCGACGGCGAGGTGATCCAGATCGCCGCGCCGCAACGGAATGCTGCAGACCTTGCTTTCGACCGGATCGACGTGGATGAAACCTTCAAATCGGCCAAGGCGCGGGCGATCGCGCTGTTCGAGAAAAATTATCTGCGCCATTTGCTGACCGAAACCTGCGGCAATGTCTCGCAGGCGGCGCGCATCTCGCGCAAAGACCGCAGTACGCTCAACAAGCTTGTCAAGAAACACGGCCTGGCGTCGGACCGCTTCCGGTCCGCGGGGCGGCGGCCGTGATGAAGCGTCAGGCGACCTGTCACCTTGCGAAAAACTCATGAACAGAATGGGTGCGCGGGTCCAGCCCGCGCATCACGAGCTTAGCCTGCGTCCGCGTTAATGCGCGTAGGACGCCGCCTGCGGCTTCTGTTCGGGCGGCATCAGGCGCGGGTCGGGACTAAAGGAGAACACGATGTTCTTCTTCGGAATGAACAGCGTGAAGCGCCCGGTCGGGGTCGCGAGAAACGCGGTGTAGGTTTCCGGATTGAGAATGCTGGCCTTGTGGGTGTCGAGATCGCTGCGGACCTCATAGATGTCACCGGTCTTCTTCTCGGTGCCGGTCATCACCTCCTTGGTCAGCGGATTGACGTCGGCATGATGTCCGGAGAAATCCTCGCCGGGGTCCTTGTAGGCCTCGCGCGGATCGCGCTTGGGGTTGGGCGGCACGCCGTGGGTATGATAGTCGCCGACGATGCTGTGTCTGGCGGCCGCGGGCACTTTGTCGAGCGCCTGCCACGGATCGACCGCGGCGCTTTCGCCGCCGGCGCCCTGTCCGACCACGGCTTCGGTGAAGAAATACTCGTTCCCCACCTTGTAGATCAGACCGCCATATTCGTTTCCAGACGACAGGATGTTTTTCGGATCCTTCGATTTGATCGACTTCGGATTGCAGATCGCAAGCGCGGCATGCGCCGCCTGCCACGCCGTCGGATAGCCGCTGGCTTTGGCCGCGGGTTTCGCTTCCTCCTTTGCGGGGCCGTCGCGCTGGATCAGAGCCGGCAGGCCGGCAACAGGCCGAACCGGCACCGCGGCAGCGAGGTCTGAACGGAGCGCGGCATCCGCCGACCGCTCGGCGTCCGCTTCCAAGGCGTCGCCGGCCGCGCCGAGATGCCGCGGCCGCGGCGTGTTGCTTCCGGACGAGACGCCTTGCTGCACCACATGGGCGAGTTCATGCGCCAGCAGGCGCCGGCCGTGGGAAGAATTCGGCGAATAGCGGCCCTGGCCAAACACGATATCGCGGCCGACCGTATACGCATTGGCATCCAGCGCCCGCGCCGAGGTTTCCGCCTGATGGCCGGTATGAATCCGGACGTGGCGGAAGTCATGGCCGAAGCGCGGCTCGATCGCGGCCCTGGTCGCTGCATCGAGCGGCCGTGCCGGCGAGCCCAGCGCGCGCTCGACCACCGCGCCGGCGTCGGATTGCAACGAGGCCCATGACGGGGCCGGAAAATGGCTGGATACCGCCGCTGCCTTTGCAGCTCCCCGGACCGGCCGAACCTGGACACGCGCCGCTGTCATGTGTTGCTCCGTCGTATCCGACGAATCCTAGCAGAAACGCCGCGCACGGCCACTGCGATTGCGGATAATGCGAGTGGATTCATGGCGCAGCCGGGTTGGCTGGGGACAATTTCCCTCATCGGGCCGCTGCGCCTCCATCGCAAGAAACGGCTGGCACGCGGCGGGTTGCCGCAGCCCGCACCGATTTCGCCCTGGGGTGAATTTGCCTCGGCTACGCGTAGGACGCATCGAGAAAACGTAGAATTTGCTGGTGATGTGTAGGTGGCATGAGGCGTGCAGAGCACGCCCTTGCAGACTTCCCGACGGAGATTCATCCGTGCCGGCGTACACCGAGCGGACCATTGTGATCGCAGGCATCATCGAGCGATATGTGACGGACCATCCGCGCGCCGCCGACACTCCCGAGGGCATTCGCAGCTGGTGGGTCGCCCGCCAGCGGTTTGGCGATTCCGTGGACGAAGTCCAGAAGGCGCTGGACTATCTGGTCGCGCGCCGCCGCCTGGCCAGCAGCGTTCTTCCCGACGGCACGATTATCTTTCGCGCCGCACGCGCACCCGACGCAGAGGAAAAGGAATAGCATGACGTTGCCCGCCCGCGCGAGCCTCAAGTAACCGTGGCGATCGAAAGGAATACCGATGCCAGCAGCCCTGACGTATCCCGGCGTCTATATTGAAGAACTTCAAAGCGGCGTGCACACCATTACCGGCGTTGCGACCTCGATCACCGCTTTTATCGGCAGCGCGCCGCGCGGGCAGACGAACGAGCCGATCCGCGTGCAAAGCTTCGCAGAGTTTGAGCGCGAACTGGGCGGGCTGTGGGCCCAAAGCACGCTCGGATACGCAGTGGCGCAATTTTTCCTCAACGGCGGCGGCGACGCCTTGATCGTGCGCGTCGCTTCGGCGGGAGCGACGGCAAGAGCCAACATTGGCGGCCTGCCGCTGATCGCGGCGCAATCCGGACAGCAAGGCAACGGCATTGTCGCAACCATCGGCAACGCCACCAGCGGCACAGCGAACCTCTTCAAGCTGACGGTGAAAGCCGGTGCCAATCCCGCGGTGGTATTCGACGAACAGTCGAACCTGACCATCGGCGCCGCGTTGGCGGCCGCAGCCGTCCGGCTCGATCCCGCCGGACCCGCGTTGAACGCGCGACCGGCCAACGGAGGTCCGACCAACCTCGCAGGCGGCAAGGATGGGGCGGCCGCGGCAAGCGGTGCGCTCGGCACGTTCACGCTTGCCGCCGCAAGCGTCGGCAAATGGGGCCAGGCGTTGCGCTTCCGCGTCGACGACGTCGGATCCGGCAAATTCAACCTCTCGCTTCGCGACAGCGGCACGGGCGTCACCGAAAAATTTCTCAACCTCTCGCCGGATCCGAATGACCCGCGTTTCGTAACCACGGTGCTGGAACAGCAGTCCAAACTTGTCCGCATCCAGGGTGCTGCGCCGAATCCGCTGACCGTCTTCAGCAACGCGCCGACGGTCGGCGTCGACCCGCTGCTGGACGACACAACCCTGACAAAACTGACCGGCAGCGCGACCGACGACGGATCCGCGATCGCCGACAACGACATTTCGCTTCCCAGTCTGGCAGGAACCAAGCATGGACTGTGGGCCCTGGAAAAGGCCGATCTGTTCAACCTGCTGTGCATTCCGCCGCTGACCTTTGATACCGACATCAACGCCGCGACGCGAACCGCGGCGGCGCTGTACTGCAAACAGCGCCGCGCGATGTTCCTGGTCGACCCGCTGATGGCCTGGAACAGCGTTGCCAGCGTGATCGGCAATTCCGCGGCAACCGGCCTCGACGGCACGGATTTCGGAATGGCGCGCAGCGAGAATGCCGCGCTGTTCTTTCCCTTCATCGTTTCGCCCGATCCGCTGCAGGAGAACCGGCTGGAAACATTCGCGCCGTGCGGCGCGGTGGCCGGGGTGATGGCGCGCACCGACGCCAGCCGCGGCGTATGGAAGGCGCCCGCCGGGCTGGAGGCGACGGTGGCCGGCGCCAGTGCGCTTGCGGTCAAGCTGACCGACGGCGAGAACGGCCGGCTCAATCCGATTGGAGTGAACTGTCTGCGCTCCTTCCCGGTGACCGGACGTGTGGTGTGGGGCGCGCGCACCATGCGCGGGGCCGATCAGCTTGCGGATCAATGGAAGTACATCCCGGTGCGCCGGCTCGCGCTCTACATCGAGGAAAGCCTGTTCCGCGGGACGCAGTGGGTGGTGTTCGAGCCGAACGACGAGCCGCTGTGGTCGCAGATCAGGCTCAATGTCGGCGGCTTCATGAACACGCTGTTCCGGCAAGGCGCGTTCCAGGGCGCGACGCCCAAGGACGCCTATTTCGTCAAATGCAGCCGCGAAACCACGACGCAGACCGATATCGACAACGGCGTCGTCAACATCATCGTCGGCTTCGCCCCGCTCAAGCCCGCCGAATTCGTCGTCATCAAGATCCAGCAGATCGCTGGCCAGACCGAAAGCTAAGGAAGCGACATGGCTCAGTTCAGCGTCAATGCGCAACGTTTCGATCCCTACAAGAACTTCAAGTTCCGGGTGAAATGGGACGGCCGCTACGTCGCCGGCGTTTCCAAATGCTCGTCGCTGAAACGAAGCACCGAAGTGGTGGAGCATCGCGACGGCGGCGATCCCTCGACGTCGCGCAAATCTCCGGGCCGCACTAAATACGAAGCCGTCACGCTCGAGCGCGGCGTTACCCATGACGTCGTGTTCGAGCAATGGGCGAACAAGGTCTGGAATTTCGGTTCCGGGCTCGGAAAGGAAGTTTCGCTCAAGGATTTCCGCAAGGACCTGATCATCGAGGTCTACAACGAGGCGGGCCAGCTTGCGCTCGCCTACAAAATCTATCGTGCATGGGTATCGGAATTCCAGGCCCTGCCGGACCTCGATGCCAACGCCAACGCCGTCGCGATCCAGCATATCAAGCTCGAAAACGAAGGCTGGGAACGCGATTACGAAGTCACCGAGCCGAGCGAGCCGGGTTTTGTCGAGCCCTAGGCGACGAGGATGATTGAACCATGAACGCGCTGGCGGACGATGCCCTGCTCAGCCTCTGGGAACGCGGCGCCGCGGTCGGCCCGGTCGACCGCGCCTTGTTGCTGCTCGGCGCCGCATTGCCGGCGCAAAACCCGGAGCAATGCGCCGGAATGCCGATCGGGGCGCGCGACGCGGCGATCCTGAAACTGCGATGCGCGACGTTCGGCGGCCGACTTTCCGGCCGGGCGAATTGCCCGCACTGCCGCGAGGAGCACGAATTCGATCTCGCCATCGAGGAATTGCTGGCCGATTCGCCGCCGCCGGCCGAAACCGAGATCGTGCTCGATAATGGCCTGCGCTTCCGGCTTCCCAACAGCCGCGATCTTGCCGCCATCGCGCATCACAATGACGCCGAGGCCGCGATCCGGCATCTCGTGCAACGCTGCTGCGTTGATCCGCCGCCCGCGCTGGTTTGGTCGCCGTCGCTGCTCGAAGCGGCCGATATGCGCATCGGTGCTGCGGACATCGAATTGCGACTCAACTGCATCGCATGCGGGAAGGCCTGGGCCGATCGCCTCGATGTGGCCGGCTACGTCTGGGAGGAGATTGCCGAACGCGCGCGGCGCCTGCTTGACGACGTGCATGGCCTTGCCGCGCATTACGGCTGGAGCGAGCGGCAAATTCTGTCGATGAGTGAGGCAAGGCGCGACGCTTATCTGCAGCGGTGTTTCGCATGAGCGGGTACTTGCGCTGGCTGGCGGAACGGGCGCTCGGCCAAGCGTCCGGGGTGCGCCCGGCGCGCCGCCTGCCCTCCGTCGCCAGCCGGCCATCTGCCGGCCGCGATGCCGCGGCGCTTTTGCATCGAAGCAATGTGGCGTCCGCGGAAACGGCGCCGAGCGGCGTCGGTGAACAACACCTTGACGCGGCGGCGGACCGGCCGGTCGCACCGCGCACGCCCGGCGAGCCGCCGGCTGCAACCGGGGCCGGCGGTTTTTCCGCGGGCGCGGTCGCGCATGACGCTGACGCGCCTCGGCCGCAGCCGGCAGCGCAACCGGAATCGGCTGCGGCGGGGTCCGCGGCTTTCACGGGCGCCGAGCATGCCGATCGTGCCGCCGGCGATGGCCCATCGCCTGCGAGGCCCGCCATGGCCGACGTCAAAACCACCTCCGATGTCCCCGACCGCCGCGGAGCGGCGCGACTGCCGGTTGCCCCGCGCGTCGCGACACGGCCGACCGGCAACAGACCGCCCGATCGATCCGACGCGCCTCTGGCCGCCCAGCCTGCGCCGGACGTGCATATCCACATTGGCCGGATCGAAAGCCGGGCGCCGGAAATAGCAGCGAGCGTCAATCGTTCGATCCCGGCGCTTCCGCCGCCGCCGCGATCGACTGGGACATGTCGGATGTGCTGCCCCAGGTCGTACTGTCGAGCGTGACCAACTCGACGCCGGCGACATGGCGCTCGCGCCGCACGCTGCTCAACAGCGGCGCCGACGCCAACGATTTCGTGATCGAGGTCGACGACGATGGGCGCGCCAGCCTGCGCTTCGGGGACGGCGTGCACGGGCTGCGTCCGAACGCCGGCACGCGGTTCACCGCGGCCTATCGGATCGGTAACGGCAGCGTGGGCAATGTCGGCGGCGAATCGATCGTGCACGTGGTCGCGGCCGCGGCTGATCTTGCCAACATCGAAGGCGTGCGCAACCCGCTGCCGGCGACGGGCGGCCTCGATCCGGAGACCGCCGATGAGGTGCGGCGCAACGCGCCAGAAGCGTTCCGCAGGCAGGAGCGCGCGGTAACGCCCGATGACTACGCCGACGTCACCGAGCGTTTCAGCGGCGTGCAGCGTGCCGCCGCGACGACGCGGTGGACCGGGAGCTGGTACACGCAATTCATCACCGTCGACCCCGCGGCCGGCACCGATGCCCGCGCGCTCAAGGCCGACCTTCTCCCCTTCGTCGAGCGCTATCGCATGGCCGGCCAGGATCTCGAATTCAACGATCCGCATTACGTGTCGCTCGAACTAAAGCTGAATGTCTGCGTCGCGCCGGACTACTTCCGCGCCGACGTCAAGGCTGGCCTGCTCGACGCATTGAGCAGCCAGACGTTGCCGGACGACCGTCGCGGCCTGTTTCATCCCGACAATTTCAGCTTCGGCCAGACCGTTTATCTCAGCGAGATCTACGCAGCGGCGCACGCGGTGCCCGGCGTGGCATCGGCGCAGGTCGTTACGTTGCAACGCCAGGGCACCGATGATCCGACCTATCTCGCCAACTCCGAACTGGCGCTCGGCCGGCTGGAGATCGCGCGCCTTCAGAACAGCCTGAATTATCCCGAACACGGCGTACTGCGCCTCGACATCAACGGGGGCAAATAGCGTATGAGCGCGGACATCACGGACTGCGGCTGCTGCTCCGGCACCGAAGCCGACACGCCGGCGGCAAAATCCAACCGCGCCGGATTGCCGGCGATCGCCTATCGGGTCGGCAGCTACGCGGATTTCAGGCGGACCTTGCTGGCGCGCCTGTCGAGCACTGATTATCCGGCGCTAACGCCGCTCACCACGCGCGAACCGGACGACGCCACGGTCGCGCTGTGCGACTCCTTCGCCGTGCTCGCCGATGTGCTAAGCTTCTATCAAGAGCGCATTGCCACCGAATCCTATCTCGGCACCGCAGTCGAACGGCGCTCTCTGCTGATGCTGGCGCGGCTGATCGGATATCGGCTGGCCCCGGGCGCCGCGGCGAGCACCGCGCTCGCCTTCACGCTGGAGTCGGCGCCCGGCAGGCCGTCGCTGGCGGCGCAGCCTGTCACCATCCCGGTCGGGACCCGGGCCCAGAGCATTCCCGATCCGAACCAGGATCCGCAAACCTACGAGACCATCGCCGCTGTTCCCGCCCGGGTGGAATGGAACGCGATTGCTGCGCAGCAATCGGCACCGATCAAGATCCAGGCCGGGCTGCGCGAGCTGTACATCGCCGGCACCAGCCCGCAGCTTGCGGCTGGCGACGCCATCCTCGTCGTCGGCAGCGACCGCGAAAAGAACGTCGCCAGCGCGCTGTGGGACGTGTGCTGGATAGAGGCCGTCAATGTCGATCTCGCCCATGGCTTGACCCACGTCACGCTGGCGCAGCCGCTTAAGGCCGCGTGGGATGCAAGCGATCCTGGCAAACAGGGCATCAAGGTCTTTGCATTCCGGCAGCGCGCAGCGCTGTTCGGACACAACGCGCCGGACGGAAACCTGATCTACAACGCCAATAACGCAAAACTGTTCAGCGCCGCTCCGCCCGACGCCGAGTGGCTGAACTTTACGATCGACAGCAGCGGCAAGCAGATCGACCTGGACAGCAGCTATCCCAAGATCGTGCGCCATGGCTGGTTCGCCCTCGCGGGCGACAACGGCAGCGATCCCTGGCTGGTTGCGCTCTATCGCGTCGACGGAGTGACCGAGCTTGCACGCAGCAAATTCGGGATCAGCGCAAAGATCACCCGCCTCAGCAGCAACGGCGCCATCGGACTCGACAAATTTGGCCTGCGGCAGACCCAGGTGCTGGCGCAAAGCGATCAGCTGACGCTGGTGGAACGCCCGCTGACCTATCCGCTCTATGGCAGCACCGTGGCGCTCGGCGGGTTACAGCCGCATCTAGCGGCGGACCAACTCATCGCCGTCAGCGGCAAGCGCCAGCGCATCGCGGTCGATGCCGATACTACGGGGGTCAAATTCGCCGATCCCAACCGACAAGCCAAGCCGGGCGAATCCTTCGTCATGACGGCGCCGCCCGACATCGTTACCCCGGCCCTGCAGCAGATTGCACCCGAGGACCTCGACGCGCCGGCAAAGCTCAAGAGCGAAATCCTCTGGCACGTCGCCGATCACGATGGCACCGACATCATCATCGAGGCGCCGGTCGAGCGGATCCTGCTTCAGCCCGCCCTGAAGGACGACCCGGTGGTCAGCGAGGTCGGCGCCATCGCGCATGGCGCGCTCGCCTTGAAAAGCGACCGCGACCGCACCACGATCACATTGCGCACGCCGCTGACCCATTGCTACGATCGCACGACGGCCACCTTCAACGCCAATGTCGCGCCGGCAACCCACGGCGAATCGGTCGGAGAGATTGCAGGCAGCGGCAATGCCGCCGCGGTGAACCAGAACTTCCAGCTCAAGCACGCGCCCTTGACCTATGTGTCGTCCGCCGGTCCGAGCGGCCGCGCCGCAACCTTGCAGGTCCGCGTCAACGATCTGCTGTGGCAGGAGGTGCCGTCGCTCTACGGGCACGACCGGCTGGAGCGCGTCTACGCCATCCGTCAGGATGATGACGGCAAGTCGACGATCCAGTTCGGCGACGGGCGGCAGGGCGCACGGCTGCCGAGCGGCCTCAACAACGTGCGGCTCGCCTACCGCAAGGGCATCGGCCTCAGCGGCAATCTGCGCGCCGGCCAGATCGCGATGCTGCTGACCCGGCCGCTCGGCGTCAAGACCGTCGTCAATCCGAGCGCGCCGACCGGAGGACAGGATGCCGAGACGCTGGTCGATGCGCGCAGGAACGCGCCGCTGCATGTCCTGACCCTGGAGCGGGCGGTGTCGATCCAGGACTATGTAGATTTAGCCCGGACCTTCTCAGGAATAGCCAAGGCTCATGGCGTATGGATCGAGGATGCGCGCGCCCGAGGAATCTATCTCACCGTGGCGGGTCCAGGTGGCGCCGCCATCCCGCAAGGCAGCGCCACCATGAAAACCCTGATCGGCGCGCTGCGCCGATACGGCGATAGCCTGCTGCCGCTTTCGGTGCAGGGTCTTGGCGTCACGACCTTCAGGCTGAAGGCGAAGATCAAGATTGACGGGGATGCCGATGCCGACAAGGTCTATGCCGCCGTAGCCGACGCCCTGCGGAGCGCCTATTCGTTCGACGCGCGCGGCTTCGGCCAGCCGGTGACCATCGACGAGGTCTACGCGACGATCCAGAACGTTCCCGGCGTCACCGCCGCCGATATCGATCAACTCTACCGCACGGACACTGGGCCCGCCCCCTCCGAGCCGCAGCCGCGGCTGCTCGCCGCGCTGCCTGACATCAAGGCCGGCCACGTCTCGGCGGCCGAGTTGCTCACGCTCGACAAGGGGCCGCTCGATTTCGGAGTGATGTCATGAAGTTCGACGCGCGCGGGATGTTCGAACTGCTTCCCGCGATCCTGCGCCTCCGCGACCACTCGCACGCCGTCGTGACACCCGGGCTGCTGAATCCGGGCGACCGCACCGTGCTCGCCGACCTGACGGCGAAGGTAGCCGCGCATATTGCGCTCACGGCCGGCGAAACCGAATACCTCGACAGCCTGCGGCAGAGCGCGCTCGGTGGCCCGCTCGCCAGCCTGCTCGCCGTGTTCGCCGAGCAGGTTGCGGTGTTGCAGGAGGACCTCGATCAACTCTACGACGACCAGTTCATCGAAACCTGCGCCGACTGGGTCGTTCCCTACATCGGCGAACTGGTCGGCAGCCAGGCCCTGCACGGGATCGCAACGATTGCGAGTCCGCGCGCCGAGGTCGGCCACACTATCGCCTATCGGCGCCGCAAGGGCACCGTGCCGGTGATCGAGCAGGTTGCGCGGGACGTTACCGGCTGGAACGCCAGCGCGGTGGAGTTTTTCCAGCGGCTGATCGTCACCCAGTACATGAACCATCTCCGCCCGCAATGCTCCGCAGCCCCCGACTTGCGGCGTTGGGAGCCGCTGCAGCGGCTCGGCACCGCGTTCGATCCGGCGATGCGAACCATCGACGTCCGCCGCATCGGGCGCGGGCGCCACAACATCCCCAACGTCGGCGTGTTCCTGTGGCGTCTTGACGCTTGGCCGCTGAGCGGTTCGCCGGCGGCGCCGCTCGATCCTCAGCGCTGGCGCTTCCATCCGCTGGGGATCGATCAGCCGCTCTGCAACAATCCGGCCACCGAGGACGAGATCACCGACCTTGCGACATCGCTCAATGTGCCCGAGCCGATCTCGCGGCGCGTACTCGACGCGCGTCTTGCGGATTACTACACGGGCGCCGACAACGTCGCGAAAAGCCTGCGCCTCTATGAGGACTCCACGGGAAGCTTCAAGCCGGTCGATCCGGCGAATGTCCGCGCGTGCAATCTTTCTGACAGCGGCAGCGGCTGGGCGCATGTTCCACCGGCCGGGACCTATACGATCGACCCAATGCTCGGCCGGATCGCACTGGCGCCGGACCTTGCCGGCCGCAACATCCGCGTCGATTTCCATTACGGCTTCAGCGCGGCGATGGGAGGCGGCGAATACGAGCGCGCGGCGTCCTTCGAAACCGCCGAGGTGCCGCCGCGGCTGCTGCGGGTGCCGGACCAGTACCCGACGATTCAGGCCGCCCTCAATGCGCTCAATGGCGCCGGCGTGGTCGAAATTACCGACAGCGGCCGTTACGACGAAACGCTGGGCCTGAAGGCCAATGCCGGCCAGCGGGTCGAGCTGCGCGCCGCCAACAATCATCGCCCGACGCTGCTTCTCGGCGGACCCATGACGCTTGCCGGTGCTGCGCGCTCCGAGATCAGACTTGACGGCCTGCTCATCGCAGGCGCCGGCCTGGAGGCAAGGGCGGCGGGCGGCAGTCAGTTGCGCGACCTGCGCATTGCGCATTGCACGCTGGTGCCGGGTCTGCTGTTGTCGCCCGACTGTACGCCGCTATCGCCGGCCGCGGCAAGCCTGACCGCCGACGTGGCGGACCTTGCGATCACCATCGACCGCTCGATCATGGGGGGCCTGCGTATCGATGCGACCGCAACCGTCGTCGTGACCGACAGCATCGTCGATGCGACGGCGACCACGCGCGTTGCCTATGCGGCGGCGGACGGCGGCGGAGCCGGCGCGCCGCTGACGCTCAATGCATGCACCGTGATCGGCAAGCTGCACGCCACGACGCTGCCGCTGGTTTCGAACTCCATTCTGCTCGCCGGCACCGAACTTGGCGACGGATGGACGGCGCCGGTGCTCGCCGCGCGCCGCCAGGAAGGCTGCGTCCGTTTCAGCTACCTGCCGGAAGCCGCACGTGTGCCGCGCCGCTATCGCTGCCTGCCGGAAGCCGCACCCCGCCCCGAACTGGCGACACCGCGCTTCACGTCGCTGCGCTATGGATTTGCTGGCTACGGACAGCTGGCGAGAAGCGCCGGCGCGGCGCTGCTGAGCGGCGCCGACGACGAAGGCGAACCCGGCGCACTGCATTGGCTTTACCGGCCGCAACGCGAAATCAACCTGCGCGTCAGGCTCAAGGAATATCTGCGGGTCGGCCTGGAAGCGGGAATTTTCTACGAGAGTTGAGCCATGACCGTCGAGCGAGGGAGTGACACATGAGCGGGGATTACAGCCGGATTGCCTTCGACCCGTCGCAAAATTACGGCGGCGTGTTGCTGCAGCAGGGCCGCCCCTTGACCGACCGCGACTGGAACGACCAGACCGCCGCTGTCGACCGCCGGGCGCAAGCCGGCACCCTCGATGCGAGTGGTCCGGTGCTGGTATCGGGAGAAACGCCCGATGCGTTCAAGATCTTGCCGGGCCTGCTGATCGGCCGTGGCCGCATGTATGTCGACGGCCTGCTCGCCGACAATCATGGTACCGGATTGCCGAAATGGGATGGCAGGCTTGCCGAACGCTTTGGGGCCGATCCCATCGCCTTCGACAAACAACCCCACCTTCCGGGTGCGGTCGCGCCGCCCGAGACCGGCGGCCCGTATCTGGTTTATCTCGACGTGTGGAATCGCGAGGTCACCCAGTTCGAGGATTCCAAGCTGGTCGAGATCGCACTCGGCGTCGACACCACCACGCGCGTGCAGACGATCTGGCAGGTCAAATGGCTCGACAAGATCGGCGCCGGCACTACCTGCGCGACGCCACCCGACCAAATTCCGGCCTGGGTCGCCGCGACCGAGCCGTCCGCAGGTCGGCTGACGACCGCGACCGCGCCGGTGGCCAATCCCGATCCCTGCCTGGTTCCGCCGATGGGCGGCTACAAAGGCCTGGAGAACCAGCTCTACCGCGTCGAAGTGCATAGCGCAGGCCCGCTGGGTACCGCGACGTTCAAATGGTCGCGCGACAATGCTTCAATCGAGGCGCGGGTCACGCGCGTGATCGATTCGCTCAACTTTGTCGTCGACAGCGTCGGCAAGGATGGCGTGCTGCGATTTTCGGACGGCGACTGGATCGAGATCACCGACGATACGCGCGAACTGAACGGACAGGCCGGCGAACTTCACAAGATCAAGGTCGGCGGCGGCGTCGATGACGCGACGCGCACGATCACGCTCGACCAGAAAATGGCGATCGATCTCGGTCCCGACGGACAAGGCAATCTCGATCCGGTGCGCAACGCCCGCATCCGCCGCTGGGATCAGAAGGGCAAGATCGTCGCCCAGGACGGCAGCACCCATGTCGACCTTGATGCCGTGGCCGGCACCGGCGCGATTCCAGTTCCTGCCGGCGGGTTGTCGTTGCGGATCGAGGACGGCATTATCGTTACCTTTTCGGCGGGACCGGGCGGCGGAAATTTCCACGTCGGCGACTACTGGACCTTCGCGGCGCGCTCCGCCGACGCATCGGTGGAAATTCTCGATTCCGCGCCGCCGCGCGGTATCCACCATCACTACGCCAAGCTCGCGGTCTACACGCCGCAATCCGGCCTCGAGGACTGCCGGCCAAAGAAGACCGAGGAGGAGTGCTGCTGCACCATGGTGGTGTCGCCCGGTGGCGACATCCAGGCGGCCATCAACGCGCTGCCGGACGGCGGCGGATGCGTGTGCCTGAAGACCGGCATTCACCACATCGAACGCGGGATCGTGATCGCACGCAGCAACGTGACGCTGGCCGGCGAAAGCCATGGCACCATCGTGCGCGGCCAGCAAGGCACCGTGCTGACGCTGAACGGCAAGGACAACGGCATTGAGGGGATCGAGATCTCGATGATCGCGTTCGAACAGAATCAGGAAGCCGTGTTCGCGCCGCCGACGCCCGCACCCGTTCTTGCAGCCGCCAATGTCCGGCGCAGCGCAATCCTGGATTGCGCCGCCAAATCCAAGCAGGGACAAACCGCCATCGGCATTCAGTTGACGACAGTGGACGAATTCCGCATCGCGCGTTGCCGGATCGAGCAGACCACAACCGCGATTTTCGCAAGCGGCCTGCAGACCCGAATGCTGTATCTCGAGGACAATGTGATCGACCTCTCGGCCGACACAGCGAAAACAACAACGCTTGGCATCGTGCTGATGCAGATCGCCGGCCCCGGCCGTATTACGGGAAATTCCCTGCGCGGCATCACCTCGGAGATCGTCGTCAACGGCCAGATCGCCGGAACGCCGCAACCCAGCGCCGGCGACGTGATGGTGACCGGCAATGTGGTGGTCTGCGCGCCGGCGCCTCCGGCGAGCACCGTCGCAAGCGCAGGACTGTTCGGCATCGATCTCGCGGCGAATTCCAGCATCGTTTCCCAAAACCTGCTGCAACTGCCGGGAACCAGCACGGCGCACGCCGGAATCCGTATTACCGGCGACAATATCGGCGTCCTTGACAACCAGATCGTTCCGGTCCCCGGCGCGGACAAAACGGACAACGGCTTTATCGGCATCCAGATCGGTGACAGGGCTGCCTTGACCAGCGACATCAGGGTGGCAGGCAACCTCGTCAACGCAGGCCGTGCCGGAATTGTGGTGACAAGCAGCACGGGCATCATCGTCGAGAGCAACGTGGTCAAGCTGGGGGAAGGCGCGATCAACGCCGGAATAGCCCTCGGAACCGTCAAGGGCGGCCGGGTGAAAAACAACCAGGTCAGCGGCAGCACCGTCGCGATCCTCTGCTCGGCGGGTGGGTCAAATCAGGTGACCGGCAACATGCTGGCGAACAGCAGGATCGGCGTCGCAATCAACCGCGAAATCACGCCGGTCATCGCGCATAACCGCATCGAGGCGACGACGTCCGCCGGCATCCAGTGCGCCGCCGTCACCGGCCGTTGCGACATCGTCGGCAATCGCATTGCCTCGTGCGGATTCCGCATCGCGGCCGGCAGCGGGATTCTGGCTACCCAGATGCAGGGCGAACTGCATATCGAGGACAACGAGGTGATGGACACCGGCATCTCGCCCGACGGCCGGGTTCTCGCCCCGCTCGCGTTTGGGATCGCCGGCACGTCGATATTGGAGGCGAGCATCGAGAACAACACCATCGGCTACACCGATCCGGCCGGACGTCCGGCCAGCAATGAAGACCGGGCGCTCACGATGACCTGCCTTCTGGAGCAGCGGGAAAGTCCGACCGGACCGGTCGGCTATCCGATCCAGATCCTCGGCAACAAGTTCACAGGCCCGGGCAAGACCGCGCTGGTGGAGATCCAGGAGCAGCCGACCGGCAACCGATTGCGCTTCGAGCGGGTATTTTTCAGCAACAATTATTGCCTGCACTACCCGTTCTACGCGGCCGGCGCGGCGACCGCGAAACACGCCGGGACGGTTTCGCTGTTCGGCCGCGTCGCAACCGTCATGGGCAATCAGATCAAGGCGCTTCGTCCGAGCGGGAATGCGGCGGTATTCGCCTCGGTGAACTTCAACGGAATGCCGGGCCCGTTCATCGGCAACGTCACGTCCGGCGACGTGGTGCAGCATACCCAGTTCCCGTCGCCGCAAACCGGCTTCAACCTGATTGCATGATCAGCCCACCACGGAGGAATTTGAGATGGACCTTGACGATATGCTAAAGGAGCACCAGCGTTGGCTGGAAAAAGCCCATCAATCGCTTACCTCGACAAAAGCGAAGGATCACGCGCCGGCCGATCTCAAGCAACCGCGCATCGACGCCATCAAGGCGAGGGTAGCTGAACTTGCCGGACAAAAGGACCGCGAGATCCAGAGCTACGACAACGCAATCGCGGAATTAAACAACGAGCTTGCGGCCCTTGCCCCGCCGCGAGGCGCCGCGCCCGCCGCCGCGGGCGATTCTCCGAAGACCGCGGCGAAGGCCAAGGGCAATAAATGAAGCGCGCAGGCTGCAAAGGCCATGTTTGCGGCTTGCATTATCAACGCGCCGCCTGTTTGCCTTCGACAAAGGCGACAGCGACGCCCTTCTTCAGCGATTGCGCGAGCCGGATGACATCCCAATTGGTCATCCGGATGCAGCCATGCGACTCGCTCTTGCTGACCCGCGACGGGTCGCTGGTGCCGTGAATGCCGTAGCTCGCCTGCGACAGTCCGATCCACATTGCACCGACCGGATTGTTCGGCCCGGCGGCGATCGCAAAGGGCTTTGTCGAGTCGACGCCTTTGAATTTGTATTTTGGATCGTAGCGATAAGTCGGATTGGGATGAATGGATACCACCTTCAGGGTGCCCGATGGCGTCGGCTTTTCCTCGCTCCCGACGCTCGCCGGATAGAACGCGATCAGCGTTCCATCCTTTGCGAAGGCGCGCACCGTTTCACGGGCCTTGTCGACCTCGACGCGCGCCGTTTTGGCCGCTGAATCGTGCGGGAGATTAACCACGATGATCTTGGCGCCGGCGCGGTCGAATTTCTGCCCGGGATTGAGAGCGGCGAGCAGCTCCTGGCTCATATGGAAGCGTTCGCTCAGGGCTTCCTTCGGTCCCGTGTAGCTCAAGGCCTCGAGCGACTTCATATCCTCCATTTTAGGCGGAAGTTTTTCGATATAGGGGCCTTTTATGTCCTGTTCTGTAACGACGTAGTCGCCGACGATGGCGTCGTCCGAGGCCTGCTGCAGCCTGGACCATATTTCCGGCGTCAATATCTTGCCCGACGCAAGATTGTTCGCTTCGGTGAACGCCTGCAGGGCTTTGGCAACATTGTCGCCGAACCTGCCGTCGATTTCCCCCGGCGAAAATCGTGCCCGATCGAGCAGGACCTGCACCTTTACGGCGAGCGGGCTGATGTCCTCCTGGACAGGCAGTTTTCCCGCGAAGTCGGCGCTGTTGATCCGCTCCGGTGTTAGCTCGGCGCCGAATGCAGCGTGCTGCACCGCTGCCATCAATATCAAGCCGAGTAACCCGCGGATCATCATTGCCTGCATGCCTCTGCGTCGAACTTGCGCCATCGATCGGCGTGTTCTCATGACAAGGCTTTGCGGATCGCCGGGTTCCCGCGCTACTGCAAATTTCAGCGCCTCCTGCGGCGCGGCGGCTAACCCGCCGCAGCCCGCCCGGCGGGATCGAGAAACCCGAGCAGCCGGTCGCGGATCAGGCGTTCTGCGTCGGCCATGATCCGGTCGATCAGTTCCTTGACGGTGGGAATATCGTGGATCAAGCCTGCCACCATGCCGCAGCTCCACGCGCCCGCGTCCATATCGCCATCGATCATGACCTTGGGATAGACGCCGGCAACCACATCGTGAATATCCTCGATCTTGAGCCCGGCCCCCTTTTCGCGCTCGACGTCGAGCAACCGCTCCACGGCGGAATTGTCGAGGACGCGCTCGGTGTTACGAAGCGCGCGCATGATGAGCCTGGTGTCGAGTTCGGTGGCCGCAACCAGCGCCTTCTTGACGTTGTCATGCACCGGGGCTTCCTTGGTTGCGATAAACCGCGTGCCCATGTTCATTCCCGAAGCGCCCATCGCCAACGCCGCGACCAGGCTGCGTGCGTCAGCCATGCCGCCCGAGGCTACGAACGGAATCTTGAGCTTTTCCGCGGCCCGCGGCAGCAGAATCATGTTCGGCACGTCGTCTTCGCCGGGATGTCCGCCACACTCGAAGCCGTCAACGCTGACGGCGTCGCACCCGATCTTTTCCGCCTTCAGCGAATGCCGCACCGAGGTGCATTTATGGATCACCTTGATGCCGGCGTTCTTCAGCGCCGGCATGTACTGCTCCGGGCTGCGTCCGGCGGTCTCCACGACCTTGATCCCGCCTTCCCGGATCGCCGCGATGTATTCGGGATAGGGCGGTGAGGTAAATGCCGGCAGGAACGTCAGGTTCACGCCGAATGGCTTGTCCGTCATGTCATGACATCTGGCGATTTCCTTCGCCAGCAGTTCGGGGGTTCGCTGCGTCAGGCCCGTGATGATGCCGAGGCCCCCGGCATTCGAAACCGCGGAAGCAAGTTCGGCAAACCCCACATAATGCATGCCGCCTTGTATGATCGGATGCCGGATGCCGAACATTTCGGTGATGGCTGTCTTCATCGCACTGTCCCCTGACGTCATGAACCGCTGCCCGGTGTCAAACAATCCTGCTGGTCCTGTCGACCCAGTAACGATCGCGCAAACCTCGCTTGTAAAGCTTGCCGGTCGGCAGCCGCGGCAGTGCAGGATCGAAGTCGATCGATCGCGGGCATTTCTGGCGCGACAGATGCTCTTGGCAGAAGCCGATGAGTTCCTGGGCGAGTTCGTCGCAAGCGTTGATGCCGGGCATCGGTTGAACGACCGCCTTGACCTCTTCGCCGAGATCGGAATTTGGCACGCCGAACACCGCCGCGTCCGCGACCTTGGGGTGGGTGACCAGCAGGTTTTCGCATTCCTGCGGATAGATGTTGACGCCGCCGGAGATGATCATAAAGGACGAACGGTCGGTGAGATACAGATAGCCGTCATCGTCGACATAGCCGATGTCACCGACCGTGCTCATCGCGCCGTCCGGCGACCGCGACCGGGCGGTCTTGTCCGGATCGGGGTCGTTGAAATATGCGAACGGCGTCGCGGTCTTGAACCAGATTTCGCCGGGCACGCCCTTGGCGCATGGCTTCATCTCGCCGTCCAGGATGTGCAGGTCGCCGAGCAGCACCTTGCCGACCGTTCCGCGGTGCGCAAGCCACTGCTCGCTGTTGCAGGCGGTGAAGCCGAGGCCTTCGGTCGCACCGTAATATTCATGGATGATCGGGCCCCACCATTCGATCATCCGTTCCTTGACCTGAGCAGGGCAAGGCGCCGCGGCATGGATCGCGATCTCGAGCGACGACAGATCGTACCGCTTTCGGACCGCGTCGGGCAGCTTGAGCAGCCGGCTGAACATGGTCGGCACAAGCTGGCTGTGCGTAACCTTGTAGCGCTCGATCAACTGCAGATACTGCTCCGGATCGAAGTGCTCCATGATCACGACGGTAGCGCCGTTGCGGATGGCCAGCGACACCGCCGCCTGCGGCGCCGAGTGATACAACGGCGCCGGGGACAGATAGGTCATGCCCTCGCGATATTGCCAAAGCCTGTTGAGAAAATCGAACAGAGGCAATGGCTGCGAGGGAGGATTTTCCGGCAACGGCCGCAGGATGCCTTTGGGCCGGCCGGTGGTGCCGGAGGAGTAAAGCATCGGCGTTCCCAACGACTCATCCAAGATCGGTGTGGCCGGATATGCGGAGACGGCGCGGTCCAGATCGATGAACGGCGCGTGGTCCGCGCCGCCATCGACGATCAGCAGCAGTTTGACGTCGGGGCATTGGCCGATCGCCCGCGCCGCGACGGCGTGGTTGGCGGTCGAAGTGATCAGCGCCTTGGACTGGCTGTTGTTCAGAATGAACGCCAGTTCATCGGCCATCAGATAAGAATTCACGCAGGTGTAATACAGTCCGGCCCGCTCGCCCGCGGCGCAGGCCTCGAGGTAGTGGCTGTTGTTCTCCATGAAGATCGAATAGTGATCGAGACGCGCCAGGCCGTGTGCGCGCAGGAGATGCGCCAGCCGGTTGCTGCGGGCATCGAGTTCGGCGTACGAAATCGCCTCGCCGGTGGTAGCCATGATAAAGGCCGGCTGGCTGGCGCGCTGCACTGCATGTTCTCCCGGATACATGAAGCGATGCCTCCCTTTCCTCCAGATGCTTTTGGTGCGGCATTTGGAGCCAATCAGGTTTTCGAGTCAATTCGTCCAAAACGATGGCGCAAACCGCGAGGTTCAGCCCTGCTTAAATCTGGCTGTCGGCGGCAACAAGACGATGTTTGTCGGGGCGACAGCAATGGAAACGGTGGTACCCGGCGAAACCGCTTCGTCTTCGGCCGGATTGAAGCGCACGATGTGCAATATCTGGCCGCCGAACATGACCTCATATTCAACCTTGTCGCCGAGATAGGTTCGGCTCCGGACGACCGCCGCCGGACCCGCGCTGGATCGGTCGATCGCAAGCGACTCCGGACGTATGACGACACGGACAGGGCTGCCCGGCGCAGGCACGCCTTCGGCCGGCATCACCAATAGTTCGCCGCCGACGTCGAGGCTGGCGCGGCCATTCGCCACGCTTAGCACCGTGGCGCGCAGCAAGTTTGCGCGCCCGATGAAGCCGGCGACGAAAGCCGATACGGGACGCCGGTAAAGCACTTCCGCGCTGTCAAGCTGAACGATCCTGCCGTCTTCCATCACGGCGATGCGGTCGGAAATCGCCATCGCCTCTTCCTGGTCGTGAGTGACGTAGACGGTGGTGATCTTCAGCGCCTGCTGCAGGCGCCTGATCTCGCCGCGCATCGATACCCGCAATTTTGCGTCCAGATTGGACAGCGGCTCGTCGAACAACAACACGCTGGGCCGGATCACGATCGCCCGCGCCAGCGCCACGCGCTGCTGCTGTCCCCCCGACAATTCGTTCGGCAACCGCTCGCCGAAACCCGCGAGCCCGACCAGTTCGAGCACCTCGTCGACCGCGCGCCGGATGTCGCTTGCCGGCCACTGCCGCACCTGCAGACCGTAGGCGACGTTGCCGAATATCGTCAGATGCGGAAACAGTGCATAGTTCTGGAATACAAAACCGATATCGCGCTGATTGGCCGGCACGCGGGTGACGTCGCGGCCTGCAATAAGGATGCTGCCGCCACTCGGCTCCTGAAAACCGGCGATCATGCGCAATGTCGTGGTCTTGCCGCAGCCGGATGGGCCGAGCAGCGTCAGCAACTCCCCGGGGCTCACCTGGAGATCGACGTTGCGCACCGCAACGATTTCGCCGCGGTTGCGATCCTGCATCGTCGCGGAAATGCCTTGCAGACGGATGCCGGCCGGTTCGCTGCGCTCGACCAAGTTCAGCCCTCCACGGCCGGAAGACGCAGGCCCGGCGCGGTCATCCGCCGCAACGCCCAGTTCAGGGCGCTGGTGACGATGATCACAACCGATATCACAAACACCGAGAATGCCGCCGCGGGCCCGAGCGATAATTCCGTCATGTTTTCGAGGATGCGCACCGTGATCAGCGTCCAGTTGATGGAGACCAAGAAGATGGTGGCGCTGATCGCGGTCATGGAGCGGATGAACACCACGCTCAAGCCGGCAAAAAATGCCGGCATGATCAGCGGCAGCATGACCCGGCGGAAGGTCATGAAACTGTTTGCGCCCAGGCTGAACGACGCCTCCTCGATGCTGCGGTCGATCTGCTGCAGCAATGCGACGGTGGTGCGAATACCGGTAGGGCTATAGCGGAACACATAACACGCGATGATGATCGCGGCGGTTCCGGTCAGCAGGAACGGTGGCTCGTTGAAGGTAAGGAGATAGGCGATGCCGACGATGGTGCCGGGCAGCGCATAATTCAACATGGTGACGATTTCAATTGCCTGGCGGCCGATGAATTGGGTGCGGGCGACCAGGTATCCGACGATGACACCATAGAGTCCGCCGATCGGCATGCCGATCAAGGCAATGATCAGCGTATCTCCGATGGCCGGCAGCCCTTCGGTGAAGATCACGCGATAATGCGCCAATGTGAGCGTGTGATCGGCACCGAACGACGTCACCAGGGAGGCCATCAGCAGCAGCGCGTAGAGATAAAGAATAAAGAGCACGACGGCGAGGCAAGACGCCGTCAGCGCCATGCCGGTCAATGGTGCCACGCTGCTTCGCGACGCCCCGGCGCGTCCTTTTCCTGTCATGGTCACATAGCGGCGGCGCGCGACCACCTTGCGCTGCACCACATACACGACCCCCGCCGGCGCCAGAAGCAGCAGCGACAGCATCGCGCCGCCTTTGAGGTCGAACATCCCGGTGATCTGCAGGAAGGCTTCGGTCGGCAGCACCGGGAAATCGTTGCCGGCCAGAATCAGCGGCGTTGCGAAATCGGCCAGCGACGCTGCAAACAGCAGCAGGAACGCGTTGGCGAGCCCCGGCACCGTCAACGACAGCGTCACGGTGCGGAATACCCGCCAGCGCGAACTGCCGAGACTGAACGCCATCTCCTCAAGATCGCCGCCGATGCCGGCCAGCATCGGCCGCAACGCCATGTAAGCCAGCGGAAAATAAGTAAGCGTTTCGGCAGCCAGCGTGCTCGCCAAGCCGTAGACCGCGGCGTTGTTCAGCCCCATCAGATCGTGGGTGATGAAACCGCGCGGCCCGAACGAAAACACAAATGCGATCGAGGTCGTAAACGGCGGAGAAATCAGCGGCAGCAGCGTCGCGATATCGAGCAGCCCGACCCAGAATCTGGGCGCAGCCGTCCGCTCCACCGTAAAAGCAAACAGGAAACCGAGAATCGTGCCGCAGATTCCGACCAGGGTCGCGAGCAGCAAGCTGTTGGCGAAGGCGCGAAGACTGCTTTTGCTGTGCACCGCCGCAATCAGCGGCGCGAGGGTAAAACCAGCGTCATCGCTCAACGCGCGGCGAATCAATTCAGCCAACGGATAGAGCACAAACACGCCCAGCAGCAGCCACAGCACCACGACCACCAACAGACGCAGCGGATCGCCCACGCCGCGCCATTGCGCCCGTGCGGTCTGTGCGCTCATCGGTCAGGTAGCGTTCAGGACTTCGGCGATCCAGCGCTGCACGATGCGCGCCCGGTTGGCGCCGGCCCAGGCATCATCGATCTCAATGATGTTGGCGCTTTTCAATACCGCGGCGAGGCCAGGCTCGGTCTCGACCTTGGGGTGCGCCGGAATGAAATTGATCTTGTTCGGCGCCAGCAGCGATTGCATCGCCGGACTGGTGGCCCAGTCGATCAGCTTCTTGCCGGCGTCCGGGTTTTTCGCGCCCTTGATCAGCGCGATGCATTCCGCCGCGGAGCCGATGCCCTCCTTCGGAAACGAAATCTGCACGTCATAGCCCTGTTGCCGCGTGAACAGCGCGTCAACGATGAAAAAAATGCCGCCGCCGGCTTGTCCCAGGCCGACCGGGAGCGTGCCGCCGCCGCCGCTCTTGGTATAGAGCTGCACGTTCTGTCGCAGCTTCTTCATATATGCAAAGGCCTCCTCCTCGTTGCGGTTGTGCACCTGGAGCACCGAGAAGATGCGTGTGACCGCGGTGCCCGAGGTACGCGCATCGGCCATCTGCAGCATATTCTTGTAGGCGGGATCGAGCAGGTCGTCCCATGACGCCGGCGCCTGCAGATTATTCCGCCTCAGGAACTGCGTGTTGGTCATGAACACCAGCGGATCGTCGGCGACCGCGGTCCAGGCGCCGCCCTTGTCCCTGAAGCGCGGCGGCAGTTCGGCGGCGCCGGGCGGAACATAGGGTTCGAAAATGCCCTGTGCCTGGCCGGCGGTAAAGGTCTCGACCGGTCCGCCGAACAGCACGTCGATCTGCGGATTGTTTTTCTCGGCAGTGACCCGCGCCAGCGCCTCGCCGGAAGAAAACCGGATGAATTTGACGCGAATGCCGGACGTCTTCTCGAACGCCTCCATCATCGGCCGGGCATAATTTTCCGGCCAGATCGAATAGGCATTCAGCATCTCGGCGGCGAATGCCTGCCGTGCAACGAAGGGCGTTGCCAGCATCGATCCCAACAGCGTCCGCCTGCTGACGCCGCGCGCGCGCGAAAACGCTGAACCGGAGACGCGCCGTGTTGCCGATGTGATCATTGGTCCTCACCTGCAGCTTTTTTGTGGGGTAAGTGTCGGGTTACCACCTCCCCGCTGTCAATGGGTTTGCGAGATCAGAATGTCCGCAATGGTTTTTCCCATCGCCGAGGTTCCGAGCGTGCCGCCAACGTCGCGCGTGCCGCGGCCGGCCTGCATCGCGGTCGCCACCGCATGTTCGACCGCACGTGCGGCCGCCTCGTATCGCGTGTCGCCGATACGCTCGCCAAACCAGGCCAGCAGCAGCGCCGCCGACAGAATCAGCGAAACCGGATTCGCCACATCGCGCCCGGCGATGTCGGGCGCCGAACCGTGCGCAGCCTGCGCCATGGCATGATCGCTGCCTGTATTGAGCGAACCGCCGAGGCCGAGGCTTCCGGACAATTCGGCCGTCAGGTCGGAAAGAATGTCCCCGAACATGTTGGTGGCGACGATGACGTCGAAACGGTCCGGCTGCCGCACCACATGCGCCATCATGGCGTCGACGAGGATGTCGTCCACTTCAAGGCCCGGGTAATCGCGCGCGATCTCGCGGCAGATGCCGAGGAACATGCCGTCGCCGATCTTCAGCACATTGGCCTTGTGCACGATGGTGAGATGCTTGCGCCGGCGAACGGCCTGCCTGCAGGCCGCATGCGCGATCCGCTCGCAGCAGTGCCGTGTGATCCGGCGCAGCGAGATCGCAACGTCCGGCGTGACCAGCATCTCGCCACCGCCCTGCGCCATGTTGCGGTCGGCATAAAAACCTTCGGTGTTCTCCCGTACTACCACGAGGTCGAAATCGCCGAACCGGTTGCGCAGGCCGGCATGGGTTTTGGCGGGGCGGATGTTGGCGAACAAATCGAGATGCTTGCGGAAAAACATCGACGGGTTGATCTCGCCTCTGCCCTCGTCCCTGAAATCAAACGTCGCCGCCGGGCCAAGGATCAGCCCGTCCGCCGCCCGAACGATGTCGAGAAGCTGCGGCCGCACGGTGGTGCCGAACTGGCGCAGGCTGTCGTGGCCTACCTCATGTTGTTCGATGGCCAGCTCGAGGCCGAACTTGGTGGATGCGGCGTGCAGCACGCTCAAGGTCGCGGCGGTGATCTCCGGTCCGATGCCGTCACCCGGTAGAACGATGAGACGCACGAGGATCCTTTCTTGCCGTTACCGGGCTCGACCCTGCTGGATTCACACATCTCGACCCGGCAATCCATCCTGTTTGAAGACTCGTGTGAAAAGCGTTAGATGAGGATCAAGTCCGTGATGGCCTGGTTGAGCCTCGCATAGAGTTTAAGCTCATCTGGCACCGATCTGGAAGGCCGGAGTTCGGGCCTGCTCGAGAACCGATGCGCCTTCTATCAAGTCTAAACCCGAACACGGGGATCAAGTCCGCGCATCGCGCCGTTTCTACATGCCGCCTCTGATACTGTGACCGGACTTTACGCCATCGGGACGTGAGACTAGGTTTCGGACCGCTAGGCGCGGAGAAGCAGGATGACACAACCCGGTGATGACTGGCGTGCGATCCACGAAATGGGTCACAGGAATTTTGTGGGCGGCAGTGACGAATATTGGGACTCTATCAGCACGCTTCAATTCGAATTCTTGAAGGCCAATGGCCTGCATCCAGACCATACCTTCTTCGACATTGGATGTGGTTCGCTGAGGGCTGGCACTAAGCTGATCCGCTACCTTGATCAGGATCGATACGTCGGCATCGACAAACACATAGAACTGGTCATCTATGGAGTGGCTGCGGAACTTGGGGTTGATGTATTTGGCGCTAAGCACCCCCGTTTCGTTATTACCGATCATTTCGAGTTCGATAAGGTCGACGCTCGTCCGGACTTTGCGATTGCTCAATCCCTGTTCTCCCATCTGAATGAGAGCGACATCCTGGAATGCTTGAACAGGCTGAAAGCGGTCGCCGCGCCGGGCTGCCGGTTCTTTGCTACGTTTTTTGAATCTCAACGCGAGACCGAATGGCGAAATCCGGCGCAGTCCCACTCGCATGGGCACTTCTGTTATACGCGCGCGAAGATGGAGGCCTTCGGCATCTCGGCGGGATGGGTGCCTTCCTACATCGGCGAATGGAATCATCCCCGTGGTCAGAAAATAATCGAGTTTCTGGAACGCTAGTCGGGTTACGAGTTTAAACGGATTCACGTCGGAATCCGGAAACGCGGCGCCGTTGTCCGCGCGAACGTGCGTCGAGCGGGTCCGTCATTGCCGGGCTTGACCCTATTAGATGCACACATCTCATCGTCATTACCGGTCTTGACCCGGCAATCCATCCTCTAAAAGCGTCTTCCAAAGGTGATGGATACGCGGGTCAAGCCCGCGCGTGACGAGCGCGAGAAGCCAAGGCCATTACCGCAAATGGCACGCCACCTGCTGTCCCGGCGCGATCTCACGCAGCGGCGGCGTCTCGGCCTTGCAGCGCGCTACCGCAATCGGGCAGCGCGTATGGAAGTGGCAGCCGGGGGGCGGACGAACCGGGCTCGGCACGTCGCCCTGCAGCGCCGGTGTCGTATCCCGGATGGCCGGGTCGGGCACCGGAATGGCCGACAGCAGCGCCTCGGTATAGGGATGGCCCGGCCGGGTGAAGATGGTCTCCTTGGCGGCAATCTCGACGATGCGCCCGAGATACATCACCGCGATGCGGTGGCTGATGTGCTCGACCACCGCGAGATTGTGCGAAATGAACAGATAAGACAGCTTCAGATCCCGCTGCAGATCCATCAGCAGGTTGATCACCTGCGCCTGAATCGAAACGTCGAGCGCCGACACCGGCTCGTCGCACACGATCAGCCTTGGATGGAGCGCCAGCGCGCGGGCGATGCCGATACGCTGGCGCTGGCCGCCGGAAAACTGGTGCGGATAATTTTTCATCTGCGCGCGTGAGAGCCCTACCCGGTCGAACAATTGCGCGACCCGTTCCCGCAATGCCTTGCCGCTCGCCAGATGATGGGCATGTAGCGGTTCGCCGACGATGTCGCCGGCGGTCATGCGCGGGTTGAGCGAGGAAAACGGATCCTGGAAGATGATCTGCAATTCGCGGCGGAACGGGCGCATCGCGCGGTTGCTCAAGCGCGTGATATCTTGTCCGGCGACGCGGATGGAGCCGCTGGTGGGCTCGATCAGGCGCAGGATGGCGCGGCCGACGGTGGATTTGCCGCACCCGGACTCGCCGACGAGACCAAGCGTCTCGCCTTCGCAAATCGCGAAACTGACGCCATCGACCGCCAGCACCTGGTCCGGCGGCCCGAGAAATCCGCGCCGCACCGCAAAATGTTTCTTCAGCTCGTCGACGACGAGCACCGGTTTGGTGATTGCATGTGCGGCCCCGGTGTCGGCGGCGGCGTCAATCACGGCTGCCTCCATCAGGGGAGCCCGGATGCCAGCACGCGGCCCAATGACCGGCGATCTTTTCTTCATAAGGCGGATCCTCGCTGCGGCAGCGAGCGTCGGCGCGCGGACAGCGCGGCGCAAAGGCGCATCCGGCCGGAAGGTTCGTCAGCGGCGGAACCATGCCGGGGATCTCCTGCAAGCGGCTGGTTGCGGCGGCCTCGCCGCGCAGCAGCCCGAGCCGAGGCAGCGACGCCAGCAGGCCTCTTGTATATTGATGCCGGGGAGCCGCGAACAGCGCACCGACCGCGGCTTCCTCCACCTTGCGGCCGGCATACATCACGATGACGCGCCGTGCGGTCTGCGCCACCAGCCCGAGATCGTGGGTGATCAGGATCATGGCGGTGCCAAGCTTGCGCTGCAAATCGACGATCAGCTCGAGGATCTGCGCCTGGACGGTGACGTCCAGCGCCGTGGTTGGTTCATCGGCGATCAAGACTTTCGGAGTGCAGGCCAGGGCGATGGCGATCATGACGCGCTGGCGCATGCCGCCGGACAGTTGATGCGGATATTGCCGGGCCCGCTGGGCCGCCTCCGGTATCCGCACCAGCGTCAGCAACTCGACCACCTGGGTCTGCAATTCGGTTTTTGTAAGGGTGCGGTGCAGTTTGAGGACTTCGCCGATCTGGCGGCCGATGGTCATCACCGGATTGAGCGAGGTCATCGGCTCCTGGAAGATCATCGAGATGTCGCGGCCGCGGGTGGCGCGCAGTTGGTCGTCGTCTAGGCCGAGAATGTCGACGCCGTCGAGGCGGACCGAGCCGCCGACGATGCGGCCGGGCGGATCGGGGATCAGTCGCATCAGCGAGAGCGCGGTAACGCTCTTGCCGCACCCGGACTCGCCGACGATTGCCAGCGTCTCGCCGCGCGTCAGCGAGAACGAGACATCGTCGACGGCCTTGACGGCACCCGAGCGCGTGAAGAACACCGTTTTTAGCGCGTTCACCTCGAGAACGGGTTGGGCGTTCGCGATATGCAAAGCCTCGCCGGCAGCGCGCACCCCTATTCGTTGGTCCGGCTGCGACTGCATCAGCTTCGCAGCCGGGGATCGAGCATGTCGCGCAACGCGTCGCCGAGCAGGTTGGCGCCGAACACCACGAGGCTGATGGCCAGGCCCGGAAAGATCACCAGCCAGGGCGCCGCGCGCATATATTCCGCCGCCGATTCCGACAACATCCGTCCCCATGACGGATAAGGCTCGGGCACGCCGAGGCCCAGGAAGGACAGCGACGCTTCGACCAGGATGGCCGAGCCGAACTGCGCGGTCACCAGCACGATCAGCGGTGCCAACGTGTTGGGCAGCACATGCCAGATCGCGATCCAGGTTTCGCTCAAGCCGATGGCGCGCGCGGCCTCGACGAACGGCATTTCCTTCAAGGCCAGCGTATTGGACCTCACGATGCGCGAAATACTGGGCACCAGCGGAATCGCGATGGCGATGATGGTATTACGCAATGACGGGCCGAGCGCCGCCGCCATCACCAGCGCGGTCACCAGCAGCGGCAGCGATTGCATCATGTCGATCAGGCGCTGCACGATCAGGTCGAGCCAGCCACCGAAATAGCCCGACAGCAGGCCGACCGGCACGCCGACCAGGCAGCCGAGCAGGGTCGAGCCGAGGCCCACGGCCAGCGAAATCCGCGAGCCGCCCACAATCCGGCTGAAGATGTCGCGGCCCATGAAATCGGCGCCGAGCCAATGCACCGCACCCGGCAGCGCCAGCGAGGCGCCGCGATCCGTCGATGTCGGATCGAACGGGCTGATGGCGCCGGCGAAGATCGCCGTCAACACGAAGACGATGAGGATCGCGGCACCGGCCGCACCCAGCGGATAATGACGCGCGAGAAACCGGGCGGCCTGCCGGCGATTGGAGATATTGGCGCCTGCCTTGGCAAGCTCGGCACCGTGTTCCAGCACCGTCATGATGCGTACCGGATGCGCGGATCGAACAGCGTATAGGCGATGTCGACCAGGAAATTGATGCAGACGACGATGACGGCGATGAACATTACCAGGTTCTGCACGATCGGGTAATCGCGCGAACGTACCGCCTCCACCAGGAAACGGGCGACGCCGGGGATGTTGAACACCGTCTCGGTCACGATCAGGCCGCCGATCAAAAACGCCGCCTCGATGCCGATGATGGTGATTACCGGCAGCATGGCGTTACGCAGTGCGTGATCGTAGTTGACCGCAGGCTCCGATGCGCCCTTCGAACGCGCGGTGCGGATGTAGTCCTGGCGCAGCACTTCCAGCATCGACGACCGCGTCAGCCGCATCATCAGCGCCGAGCTGCGAAAGCCGACCACCAGCGCCGGGACGCAGAGCAGCCCGAGTTCCTTCCAGACGCTGTCCGCCGGCTTGTTGTAAATCGGTATCCAGCCGAACACCTGGACAAACAGCAGCAGCACGAGAAGGCCGAGCCAGAACGACGGCAGCGACAGGCCGCTCAGGCTCAGCACCCGCAGGCAATAGTCCAGCGGCGTATTGCGCTTGACCGCGCTGACGACGCCGAGCGGAACCCCGATCGCGACCGCGAACAGCAACGCCAGCGCGGCAAGCTTGGCGGTGACCGGAAGGCGCGGCGCGATCTCCTCGACCGCCGGACGTTCCGAGATATAGGCGTAGCCGAAATCGCCGTGGGCGAGGCCGCTGATCCACTGCCAGTACTGAAACAGCAGCGAACGATCGAGGCCTAGTTCATGTTCGATCTTGAGTTTCTGCGCGCCATCGACGATGCCCGCGGAATCCACCAGGATATCGGCGATGTTGCCGGGAACGAGACGGAGTGCGATGAAGATCAGCACCGACATGCCGAACAGCGTCAGCACCATCAGCATGAGCCGGCGCAGCAGATAACCGCCCATCACGGCGTTCTCCTGCTGCCGGCCGAACCAGCTCCGCCGTCATGGTCGGGCTTGTCCCGGCCATCCACGTCTTTCTGGCTGAGAGACCGCCAAGACGTGGATGCCCGGCACAAGGCCGGGCATGACGAGCTCAACGGTAAAGCCATCATGCAGGCACGACGGCGGCATGTATAGCTGAAACCATCATTGCGAGTGAAGCGACGAAGCAATCCAGTTCTTGCTTCTGGATTGCTTCGCTTCGCTGGCAACGACGTAAACATTCATATCCCTTTCAATGACGAAGTTGTGGCTTAGAAAAAGACTCCTCTTTTCACCTGTCGAGCCAGACGTCCTCGAAGCGCGTGTTGTTGTAGATGCTGTTCTCGTGCATGGTAAAACCCTTCACATGGGGCTGCCAGCAGGTTCCGCCGCTGTCGTGCTCGATGATCGGCCGCGCCGCGTCTTCGACCAGCAGGTTTTCGATGTCCCACACCATCTGCCTGCGCTTGTTCTTGTCGATTTCCTTGGATTGCTGGAAGATCAGCCTGTCGACTTCGGGATTGCAGTATTCGGTGTAATTTCGCGCGGACTTGCAGGTGTAGTTCTCCACCAGATTGGCATCGGGATCGTCCAGCGCCACGCCGGTCAGGTTGAGGCCGACCTGATAATCCTTGCGGCCGATCTTGGTGTACCATTGCGGCGTATCGACGTTCTCGAGTTCGCCGTCGATGTAGATCTTCTTGAACTGGTCGATCAGAAGCACCGCCGGATCGCGGTACACTGGAATGTTGCGGGTGGCGACCTTCACTTTAAGGGGCTTGGATGGACCATAGCCGAGCCCCTCCATCAGCTTGCGCGCCTGGCTGAGATTCTTCTCGATGTCGGGACCGTATCCGGCAAGCTTCTCCAGCCGGTCTTTCGGCATCGCCCATTCGCCCGAAGGCGCCGGCAGCATGGCGCCGCCGATGGTTCCGCTGCCTTCGTTAAGAATGTCGTTGAACGACTTGCGGTCCAGCGCCAGCGACATCGCCTTGCGGATATCGGCATTGTCGAACGGTGGCGAGGCGCGGTTGACGAGCAGGTTGATCGAAACCCCGGTGGACCTGAATTCGCAGACCGCCTTCGGCGCTTGGCTTTTCATGTCCTTCATCAGCGGCGCCGAGATATCGGTAGGAAACGTCAGGTCGAATTCGCCGGTGGTGAAGGCCAGGATGCGGGTCGAGCGGTTCTCGATGATCTTGATGTCGATGCCATCGAGATAGGGCCGGCCCTTTTTGAAGTAATCGGGATTGCGGGACAGCCTTATCTGGTCACCGCGCTTGAATTCGACAAACTTGAACGGCCCGGTTCCTATCGGGCGGGTGCGCATTACCTGCTGCGGTACATGGCAGGGATAGATCGGCGAATATCCGGATGCGAGCAGGAGCAGGAACGACGGCTGCGGCGTTTTTAGATTGAAGGTAACTTCATTGTCGCCATTGGTGGTGACGTCGTCGAGATTGAAATACCAGACCTGGCGCGGATTCTTGCGGAAATCCGCAGCCTCCCCCTTGCCGATCAGCATGTTCCAGGTGCACTGCACGTCCTTGGCTGTGAAGGGCTTGCCGTCATGCCACTTGGCGCCCTCGTGCAGCTTGAAGGTCAGCCTTGTGTTGGTCGGATCCCACGACCAGCTTGTCGCCATGTCCGGCACTACGGTATCGGCGCTCTCGTGGGACTTGGTCGGATCGAACATCACCAGGTTGTTGAAGATCGGCATGAACGGCGCGTTGACCGACACCGTCGCTTCCTCGAGAATCGACGCGCTCGGCGGGTTGTCGCGGTGATAGAAGCGCAGCGTGCCTCCCGCCTTTTGCGCCGCCGCCGGTCCGGCAACAAGCGCGAATGCAAGCAGCGCGAGGGACGTTGATCTCAGGCAAGCCGACATGACATTCCTCCCGGCGGAACCGCGACGCAGATGTGTTTTTCGAATTGCCGGCGAACCTATCACGGCTGCGCCCGGGGACAATGCTCCGGATGACTAAGGTGACGACAAAAACCGACACGACTATTTGTTATTTGTGTCATGCGCGGGCTTGACCCGCGCATCCATCGTTCTCCACACGAGTCTTTCGAAGCGGATGGATTGCCGGGTCAAACCCGGCATTGACGGGATTGATCGAAGGAACACCCCGCAATGAGCTTCGGCACTCATCGAGATGTATGCGGAGTATGAGCTCGGTCGTCGCGCCTATTTCAGCGCCAGCACCGCCGGATCGGTGACGCCGAGACCTTGGCAGAGGTCTTCCAGCGCACGGCAATGAAAGCGGGCATCGGCCTTCTCCCATCATCTTGCGAGGAAGCCTGACGATACGCAGCCTGAGCATAGTCGCGCAACAGGGCGCGTCATTGCATCCGGGGCTGGCGCCGGGTCCGGCCTGGATTTGCACCTGCGAAGAACGGGTTGACGATGCATTGCGCTGCGCGGCCGGAGGCGGACATTTTGCATTGCTGCATCGATGTATAGCCGCAGGAAATCGCGTTGCCGAACCGGCCAAAGGTCTGCAGGCATATCGGATACGCCGGATCGTATGTCTGCGCCTGTGCTGACGCCGCGGCCAACGTCAGCGCAATTGCCAGGACCGGCTTGGCGAACGCACGCATAAGGAGCCTCCTTGCAAGGACTGATGCCTGGCAAACTTTATCGTAACACATCTCCGAGCCGTAGGGTGGGCAAAGGCGAAGCGCCTGCCCACCATTGTTGTCCTGATGCGTTATGAAAACGGTGGGCACGCCGCCGGCCGCGCGTTCGCGCGCAAACGACTTTTGCCACCTTACACACGGCTAACCCCGCGTGACGTAGACGGACCGCAAAACCGCGCCTAGACTGGTGCCCATCGACGTCTGAACCAACGGGCGCGGAAACAACGATCCGGCTGACCGCCGGGCCATCCAGGGAGACAACCATGCACCGAATTTTACGGCGTAATGCCGCGTTGCTACCTGCCGTCGCCGCGTCGGCACTGGCGCTGGCAGCCCCCGCCGCCGCCCAGGAAACCTTCAAGCTCGGCATCGTGACTTTCCTGTCCGGCCCTGCGGCGGACAGTTTCGGCGTGCCCGCCCGCAACGGCGGCCAATACGTCATCGAGCAGTTGAACAAAGGTTCGGCGCCGCCGCCTTACGACAAGGTGGGCTTCGGCGGAATGAAGATCGAGCCGGTCATCATCGACGAGAATGGCGGGGCCACCAAGCAGGTGCAGGAACTGCGCAACCTCTATCAGCGCGACAATGTCGACGTCGTGCTCGGCTATATCGGCTCCGGCGACTGTCTGGCGGTGGCGCCGATCGCGGAAGAACTGAAGAAGATGCTGGTGCTCATGGATTGCGGCACGCCGCGCATCTTCGAGGAGGCGAAATACAATTATGTGTTCCGCACCGCCGCCCACGCCACCATGGATAATGTCGGCCTCCTCAGATACATGAAGGCAAAGAACATCAAGATGGATACGCTGTCGGCCATCAACCAGGACTACGCCTGGGGCCAGGACAGCCGCGCCGACTTCGTCGCCGCCGCCGGGCAGCTCTATCCAAATGCGAAACTCCAAACCGACCTGCTGCCGAAGTTCGGCGCGGGCCAGTACGGCACCGAAATCTCGGCACTGGTCGGCGCCGGTTCCGACGTGGTCTATTCGAGCCTGTGGGGCGGCGATCTGCAGGCTTTCATTTTGCAATCGGTGCCGCGCGGACTTTCCAAGCGCAGCCAATTGGTGTTCAGCGCTTCCGATCACGTGCTGCCGCCGCTCGGCGACAAGATGCCCGACGGCGTCATCATCGGCGCCCGCGGCGCCTACGGGCTGATGTCGCAGAAGTCGCCGATCAACGACTGGTTCTTCAAAGGCTACGAAGCTGCGAATAACATCTACCCGGTGCAGGCCGCCTACCGCATGAGCCAGGCGATCCTTGGACTGAAGGCTGCGGCCGAAAGAGCCATGGCCGGCAACGGCGGCAAGAAACCGTCGACCGATGAGCTGGTCGCCGCCATGACCGGGCTGGAATGGCAATCGCCGGGCGGCCTGATCCAGATGAAGCTCGCCGACGGCCACCAGGCAATCCAGCCGATCGCCTTCAGCCGCACCAAATACAATCCGGATTCGAAACGGGTCGACTTGATTGATATCCAGTACTTTCCCGCCGAGTGCGTCAATCCGCCGCCCGGCGTCAAGGCGCTGGACTGGATCAGGGGCGGCATGGCTGGCGCGAAGTGCGATTAAAGCATCGTAGCTTCCGGTGAAAACGACCCAGACATTCAGGTCACCTCTCCCCGCTTGCAAAGAGAGGCCGGATCGCATCGCTAGATGTGATCCGGGTGAAGGGGATTATCCGCAAGCGCTCAGTCTGTGGAGAATCCGCCTCACCCCGACCTTCTCCCCGCGGGCGGAGAGAGGAAGAATTGATTCCCGATGAATCTCGTTCTCACCATCATCGTGGACGGCCTGATCGAGGCGTCCTGGTTGTTCATCGTCGCGCTCGGGCTGACGCTGGTGTTCGGCGTGCTCAAAATCCTCAACATCGCGCATGGCAGTTTCTATGCGCTGGGCGCCTATGTCGCCGCCAGCACGGTGACGATGGCTACCGCGAAAGGACTGCCGCCCGCCCTCAGCTTCGTTGCTATGCTGCTTGCGGCCGCCTTCGTTGCATCCGCGGTCGGGCTGATGCTGGAGCGCGGCCTGCTCAAGATGTTTTATGGCCGCGATGAGGTGGTGCTGCTGCTGGTGACTTATGCCGTGTTTCTGCTGCTGGAGGATCTGACAAAACTGATCTGGGGCGTCAACCCGATCTACGCGACGCAGCCTTACGGCCTGTTCGGCAACGTCTCCTTCGGCAGGCTGTATTATGTCAGCTATGACCTGATGCTGATCCCGATTTCGATTTTGAGCGGCGTGGCGGTATGGTTCGGGTTGAACCGGACCATCAGTGGCAAGATCGTCTCGGCCGTCATCCACAACGCCGAGATGAGCGCCAGCATGGGCGTGAAGGTGAAGCGCGTGTACGCCTTCGCCTTTGCGTTCGGCGTGCTGTTGGCGGCGTTCGCAGGGGCGCTCACGGCGCCAAAGATTTCCGTGCAGCCGGGTTTAAGCTCCGACGTCATCATCCTGAGTTTCGCCATCGTGGTGATCGGCGGGCTCGGCAGCATCGAGGGTGCCGCGGTTGGTGCGATCCTGGTCGGGCTTGCGCGCGCCACCTCGGTGCATCTGCTGCCGCAGGCCGAACTGTTCATGATCTATTTCATCATGACGGCGGTACTGATGTTCCGCCCCGAAGGCCTGTTCAAGCGCGAGACGGCAAGGCGGATCTGATGAAGCACGGCCTGCATCCCGGCGTCATGGCCGGGCTGGTGATCGCGGCGGCGCTGTTCGGCCGCGTGCTTCCGACCTGGACGCTGTCGCTGGCCACGGTGGCCGCTTCCAACGCCCTGATCGCGCTCGGCATCGTGGTGCTGGCGCGCACCGGCAACGTGTCGTTCGGCCAGGGCCTGTTCTTCGCCGCGGGCGGTTATGGCGTGGCAGTGATCGCCAAAGCCTCAGGCATCACCGATGCGGCGACGCAGGTGGCCATCGGCGCTATCTGCGGCGGCCTGCTCGGCCTCGTGATCGGCCCCTTGATCGCACGCTATACCGGCATCTTCTTCGGCATGCTGACGCTGGCACTGTCGATGGTGCTATATGGTGCGCTGGTCAAGTCGGCGGCACTCGGCGGCTCCGACGGATTCAACATCGGGCGGCCAAGCCTGTTCGGCATGGTCTTCACCGACGCCCGCGAAGCGGATTTCATGCTGTACGCGGTTTCGGTCGTCACCACCGGCCTCGCCGGCATTGCCGCAACCATCCTGTTGCGCTCCGAACTCGGTCTCGCCAGCCTTGCGGTGCGGGAAAACAACCTGCGGGTCGAGTATCTCGGTCTGTCGGCGAACAGGATCGTTACCATCAACTTTGTGATCGCCGCGGTATTCGCCGGAGCCGGGGGTGCGCTCACGCTGATGGCGCAACGCCACATCGACCCGCAATTCGCGTACTGGACCACCTCCGGCGAATTCGTGTTCGTGGCCGTGCTGGCCGGATATCAAAGCGTGGCCGCGGTGTTCGTCGCCTCGATGGCGCTCGAACTGGTCCGCTCTTTTTCGAACCTGTATCTGCCCAACACCTGGCAACTGGTGCTCGGCGTGTTCCTGCTTGCTGTTATCCTGTTCTTGCCGCGTGGCATCGGCTCGCTCTGGATCAGGGACCGCCGTGGCCGGAAACGCCGGGCAGCGCCAGTTGCCGTCGCGGCCGACAAGAGAGCACTGTCGTGACCCCGATCCTATCGGTGCGCGGGCTCGACAAGCGCTTTGGCGCGGTGGTCGCGGCTGACGCACTGACGCTCGAACTCGCGGCCGGCCAGAGGTTGAGCCTGATCGGCGCCAACGGCGCAGGCAAGACGACGTTCGTCAACATGGTGACCGGTTATTTGAAGCCCGATGGCGGCGCAATCGTGCTCGATGGGATGAACCTCGTCGGGCGCTCGCCCAGAGACGTGGCGCGGCTCGGCATTTCCAGGTCGTTCCAGATACCGCAGTTGTTCATCGAGCTGACGGCGTGCGAAAACCTGGGCGTCGCGATTTCCGGCGCGCGCAGCCACCGGCTGTCGTTTCATTCGCCGGCGGATGCGCAAGGCAGGCGCGACGCCGCGGTCGAATTGCTGGCGCGGTTCGGACTTTCCGACCAGGCCGACCGTCCGGTCTCGGAGCTCGCGGGCGGCGTGCGGAAACTCGTCGATATCGCCATGGCGCTGGTGCGGCGTCCCAAACTGCTGCTGCTGGACGAACCGACCTCCGGAGTTTCGGCGGAGGAGAAATTCGTTACCATGGACCGCGTGATCCATGCCGTCGCACCTGATGCCGCGACCATCGTCTTTGTCGAGCACGATATGGACATCGTCGCCCGCTACGCCGACCGCGTCGTGGCGTTCTACAGCGGCCGCATCCTTGCCGACGGTGATCCGAACCACGTATTGAAGGACCCGGAAGTGCGGCGCTACGTCACCGGAGGCGGACGATGAACGGCGCCGCGCCATTGCTCGAGATCGATCATCTGGTGGTCGAAATCCAATCGATGCCGGCGCTGCGCGGCTTCTCGATGGACCTGGCGCGCGGCACGATGGTCAGCCTGGTGGGCCGCAACGGCGCCGGCAAAACCACCTTGATGCGCTCGATCATGGGCCACCTCGCGCTTGCGCAAGGCAGCGTGCGGTTTGAAGGCGCCGATCTCGCAGCCATTCCGCGCCACGCCCGCGCCGGCCTCGGCATCGGCTACATGCCGGAGGATCGCGGCCTGGTCCCGCAGCTGACGGTCGAAGAAAACATCCTGTTGCCGCTATGGGTGGCCAGGCATCTCGACCGCAAGGCGAGGCTGGACTTCGTCTATGAAGTGATCGGCGAACTCGCCGAGATGCGCAGCCGCAAGGCGCTGCTGCTCAGCGGCGGCCAGCAGAAACTGGTCGCGCTTGGCCGCGCCCTCGGCATCGGCACCAAATGCCTGCTGCTCGACGAGCCGTTCGAGGGCATAGCGCCGGCGCTGTCGGAACGGCTGTCCGAAGTGCTGGCCTCGCTGAAGGGCGGGGATCTGACACTGTTGATGTCGCAATCCGACATGAACCACTCCCGCGGGCTGACCGACGTCGAGTTCACGATCGAACGCGGCGCGAATCTGGCCAATCAAGCCGCGCCGTAACGTCGTGCCGGCGCAGGCGGGGACCCATACGCCGTCGTTGATGATGGCGAAAGCGGTAGTGACTTTTACCCGCGCGGGGACGACGCGGTTATTGGAGCGGCGCAGTGAGCCTCAAGACCGCCATTGCTGTCGCTGCCCCCCGATGACGGCCGCCGCATTGGACATTATGGTACGCTTGGCTTTAATCGGAGGCGAACTGCCATGCTGCTGCGATGCTTATCCGCCACGCTTGCATTGCTGGGGGCGCTGATCGCGCCGGCGGCGGCGCAGGATGCCGCACGCGGCAGCGAATGTCTTGCGATGGCGAATGCGCCGTCGCTCGCCACGCCGGTCAGTCTCCGCCGCACCGCGGCAACGGCCGAGGAGGTCGCGATCAGCTATGCCGGCCATTCGACCTACGTCATCGACACGCCCGGCGGGATTCGGATCGCGACCGATTACAACGGCGCCTACCGGATCGGCCGGCTGCCCGAGGTCGTCACCATGAACCGGGCCCACGGCACACACTATACGCTGTTCCCGGATCCCCGCATTCCCCACGTGCTGCACGGCTGGGGCGACGGCGGGCAGCCGGCGAAAATCGCGCTCCGCGTCGGCGACGTGCTGATCCGCAACGTGACCACCGACATCCGGCGATATTTTGGCGACGATTCGAACGGCGAGATGATCAAGGACGGCAACTCGATCTTCATCTTCGAGGTTGCCGGCCTCTGCATCGGCCATCTCGGACACCTGCACCACAAGCTCGACGACAGCCATTTCGCCGCGATCGGCCGGCTCGACGTCGTAATGGTGCCGATCGACGGCAGTTATACCATGTCGCTCGATGGCGTGTCCGACATCACCCGCCGGCTGCGCGCTTCCGTGGTACTGCCGATGCATCGCTTCGCCACCCCGCTCGACGACTTCATGCGCCGGATCGGCCGGGATTTCGAGATCGATGCCCGTACCGAGCGGACGTTGCGGATATCGCGGGAATCGCTGCCGCGCGCGCCGACGGTGATTATTCTCGACGGGGTCTGATCCGCAGCGTACGGCGGATTAGCACAACGTATCCGCTCCGGTCCCCGCCGACATCGCGGCGAGAAGACCGCATTGTTCGCAAAACGGCAGCCGAGTCTACCGGCCCAGGCTCCCCTGACAAAGACCGCTTCTTCCCCCGCGCTTCCAACGGCACGGTTCGGACGAAGCGCTTTGGTCAGTAACGGTAGGGCTCGATCTGCAACAGCGGAAATGCGCTGAACACATGCGGCAAACCGGTCGGCGTTGCCGCGTGCAGATAGGATTTATCGAGTTCGGCGAACGAATTGACGCCGAGAAGCCCCAAACAACGTTGCACCTCGTCTTCCAGCAACTCCAGCATCCGCACGATCCCGGCTTCGCCTGCCGCCGCCAGCGCCCAGCATTGCAGGCGCCCAAGACCGACGAGATCGGCGCCGGCCGCTATCGCCTTGACGATGTCGGTGCCGCGGCAAAACGACCCATCGACCATGATTTTCGCACGGCCGCCGATAGCGGCGACGATTTCGGGCAGCACATGCATGGCTCCGCGGCCGTGATCGAGCTGGCGTCCGCCATGGTTCGAGACGTAGATCCACTCGATGCCATGATCGATCGCAATCGCCGCGTCTTCCGCAGTAGCGATGCCCTTGATTACCAGAGGAACCTTGTATTTGTCCTTGATGCGTTTGACGGTCCGCCAGTCCAGTCCCATCTGGAATTCGCGCCCGCTGACGTCGCGGCGGTTGGCGCGGACATAGCGCTTGGCGAGATCGCGTTCGCGCCGGCTGTAATGCGCGGTGTCCACAGTCAGGCAGAACGCGGCATAGCCGTTGGCGATCGCCCGTTCGATGCGATCTTCGACGAACGCGTGGTCGCCGCGGACATAAAGCTGATAGATGCGCAACGCGCCGGGCCCAGCCTTGGCGACATTCTCCAGGCCGGGTTCGGACACAGAGCTCAGCATATGCGCCGCGCCGAACCTATCGACGCCGCGAACGACCGCAGCGCCGCCGCCGGGATCGAACGTCTCCAGCGCGCCGACCGGCGCCAGCAGCACCGGCAGCCGCAGTCTGCGGCCCATCACCTCGACCGAGGCGTCGACATTGCCGACATTGCGCAGCACGCGCGGCCGGAACGCGATCTCGTCGAGCGACATCCGGTTGCGATGCAGCGTCGTCTCGGTCTCGGTACCGCCGACGATGTAGTCCCACGCGTTCTGATTGAGATTGGCGCGCGCCTTGGCGACGAGTTCGTGCAGGTTCTGGAAGTCGCCCGCCGCGGTGCCGGCTTCGACTGGTGCCGTTTTATTGGTAATTCCGTCGGTCATGTCACGCTACCGGTGTTCCAAGGAAACTGGAAACCGTATAACGCCGGACCCCACCGATCGCAATGTGGCAGCCCTCTTCTTCGACCCGGCTCGGTGGAGCGCGGCGAATCCCGGGCTTTAATGCGCCGTGCAACTTCGGATTGCGCTGTGCTTGATCCGAAAGCGGACGACGTGAAGAGTCATTTTACCGCTCCGCGAACGCCCGCTCCACCACGAACTGCCCCGGTTCGCCGTGGTTGCCTTCGACGAACCCCTTGCCCGCCAGCAGCGCGCGCGTATCACTCACGAGCGCCGGGCTGCCGCAGATCATGATGCGGTCGTGTTCGGCCTCCAGCGGCGCCAGGCCGGCATCAGCGAACAGTTTGCCTGACGTGATCAGGTCGGTGATGCGGCCGCGGTTTTTGAACGGGTCGCGGGTCACGGTCGGATAGTAGATCAGTTGATTGCGCACGAGGTTGCCGATCAGTTCGTCGTTAGGCAACTCCTTGGTGATCATCTCGCCATACGCGAGTTCGGCGACGCGGCGGCAACCGTGCAGCAGCACCACCTTCTCAACACGCTGATAGGTTTCCGGATCCTTGATCACGCTGAGAAACGGTGCGAGGCCGGTGCCGGTGCCGATCAGGTACAGGTTGCGACCGTCGTCGAGATTGTCGATCACCAGCGTGCCGGTGGCCTTGCGGCTGACGATGATCTCGTCGCCCTGCTTCAAGTGTTGAAGCCGCGAGGTCAGCGGGCCGTCCGGCACTTTGATCGAGAAGAACTCCAGCCGGTCCTCGTAATTGGCGCTGGCGACACTGTAGGCGCGCAGCAGCGGTTTCTCGCCGACCTTGAGCCCGATCATGGTGAACTCGCCGTTACGAAAGCGGAACGACGGATCGCGGGTGGTAGTGAAGGAGAACAGCGTGTCGGTCCAGTGATGGACGCTCAGCACGTTTTCATGGTTGAAGTTGCTCATCTGCGCAGTCCGCTGCATGGCCGATTGCGCCGGCCGCGTGTGTGTATAAATTCATTCGTATACTAACGAATAATCCTTCTTGATCCCGGCGTCAAGCCACGGGCAAGATGCGCCCTACACTGCGAAAGCATTGAACAAAAAGGACAAAATCATGGCTCACGACGCGCCTGCAGCCACCGGCCCGACCAGACTGGTGATCCGCAATATTGGGCTGTTGCTCTCGGGCATGATCGAAAAACCCGTCCTCGATGCCGACACCATCGTCGCCGAGAACGGCAGGATCACCGCAGTCGGCCGCGCCGCGGACCTCGACACTGAAACCGCCACCACCATCGTCGACGCCAACGGCACCACGGTGACGCCCGGGCTGATCGACAGCCACGTCCATCCCGTGGCCGGCGACTGGACGCCCCGGCAGAACCAGATCGGCTGGATCGACAGCTTTCTCAACGGCGGCGTCACTACCATGATCTCGGCCGGCGAAGTGCACATGCCCGGCCGGCCGCGCGACGTGGTCGGCGTCAAGGCGATGGCGATTTTCGCGCAGCGTGCGTTCGACAATTTTCGTCCCGGCGGCGTCAAGGTGATGGCCGGCGCCCCGGTGATCGAGCCTGGCATGGTCGAGGAAGATTTCAGCGAGATGGCGGCAGCCGGCGTGAGATGGCTCGGCGAAGTCGGGCTCGGCGGCGTCAAGGACGGACCTACCGCGCGGAAAATGGTGGCATGGGCGCGGAAATACGGCATGAACAGCACCATCCACACCGGCGGACCGTCGATCCCCGGCTCCGGCCTAATTGACGCCGACGTGGTGCTGGAGGCTGATACTGATGTGGTTGGCCACATCAATGGTGGCCATACCGCGCTGCCGGACGGCCAGATCCGCTGCATCTGCGAAGGCTGCAAGCGCGGACTCGAACTGGTGCATAACGGTAATGAGCGCGCCGCGCTCTATACGCTGCGGATCGCGCGCGAGATGGGCGATCTGTCGCGTGTCATCCTCGGCACCGACGCGCCGGCCGGCTCCGGCGTACAGCCGCTCGGCATTTTGCGCATGGTGTCGCTATTGTCGTCGCTTGGCGAGGTGCCGGCGGAAACCGCGTTCTGCTTCGCCACCGGCAACACTGCGCGGATGCGCGCGCTGGATTGCGGCATTGTCGAAGTCGGTCGACCGGCTGATTTCGTCATCATGGACAAGGCGCAGCATTCGGCGGGAAAGAACGTCCTTGAGAGCGTGCAACTCGGCGACCTGCCCGGCATCGGCATGACCATCATCGACGGGCTGGTCCGCACCCAGCGCAGCCGCAACACGCCGCCGGCGACCAGGGTTCCGGAGATCGTCGGACATTGAGAGAGCACCGTCATTCCGGGCTCGCGCCAAGAGGCGCGCCCCGGAATGACGGAGAATGAGGACCAACATGACCATGCCGCTTGATCCCGTTATCGCAGCGATCATTCCGCTGCTGCCATTGCGCGATCCCGCTACCTTGACGCCGCAGAGCGCGCGCGATGCACTGCGCGCGCTTGCCGCGTCCCGCGCCGCCATTCCGCGGCCGCCGGTGGCGAGCGCGATCGATACGCAAGTGAAGGGCGCCGCCGGGCCGCTGGCCGCGCGGGTCTATCGTATGTCGGACCGACAATCGCCGACCGTGGTGTTCTTCCACGGCGGCGGCTGGGTTGCTGGCGATCTGGAAACCCACGACCGGCAGGCGCGCCTGCTGGCCATCGAGACCGGCGCCGTGGTCGTCTCGGTCGATTACCGGCGGCCGCCGGAAACCCGCTTTCCCGGCGCGTTCGACGATGGTTTTGCCGCGTTGCGCGACGTGATCGCGCGCGTCGTCGAATTCGGCGGGGACAGCACGCGCGTCGGGGTCGCCGGCGACAGCGCCGGCGGCAACCTCGCCGCGACGGCAGCCATCGCCTGCCGCGACGCGGGGTTCGAACTGGCCGCGCAACTGCTGGTCTACCCGGTGACCGATGTCGCCGGAAATTATGCCGACGCAACGGAGAACGCGCGCTTTCCCTCCCGCGCGGAAAATGCCGAAGGCTATTTCCTGTCACGCGCGGTGATGGAATGGTTTTCGGGGCATTATCTTGCCGACGCCAGGCATGGCACGGACTGGCGCGTCTCGCCGCTGCGCGCGAAAAGCCTGGCCGGCGTCGCACCCGCGGTGGTCACCACGGCATGGTTCGATCCGCTGCGCGACGAGGGCAAAGCCTATGCCGACGCGCTCGCCGCCGCCGGGGTCACTACGAAATACCATGACGGCCCGGGCCTGATCCACGGATATTTCGGCCTCGGCGAAGCTTCGCAGGCCGCACTGCTGGAGGCGCAACGCGCGCGCGCCGATTTCAAGGCGATGCTGGAACGCGGGGTATAGCAACCCTAGCCCGGGTAAGCGAACGGAGCAATCCAGAGCCAGGAAGGCTGGAGTGCTTCGTCGTTTCGTTCCGTGCAATGACAAGGCAATGACTGCAAGTCAATCTCCTCCTGAGGAGCCGCGCGCTTGCGCGGCGTCTCGAAGGATGAACCGCAACGCCTGTAGCAATCCTTCGAGGCTCGCCGCCTCGCGGCGAGCACCTCGGAACGACGCTGGACAAGATAGCGGCTTTGCGAGCATCACCGCAGCTTGCTTAACAGCGTCACCAGCGTCTCGCGCTCATTTGCATCGAGCGGCGCCAGCGTCTCTCGCGTGATCGCAAGCGCGTTGGGCGCGGTCTTTTCGGCCAGTTGCTGACCCGCCCGCGTCAGGCTGACGAGAAGGCGGCGGCCGTCCTCGGGGTCGGCGCTGATCTCGGTAAGGCCGCGGGCGGTGAGGCGGTCGATCACGCCCTTGATGGTGGCGACGTCCATTGCCGTCAGCCGGCCGAGCTGGTTCTGCGAGCACGGTCCGGTTTCGGTGAGTTTGGCCAGCGCCGCCCACTGCGTCGGGGTCAGGTTGATCCCGACCTCTTTGGCGAAGATGATGGCGTGGCGCTGCCACACTTGGCGCAGGATGAAGCCGATCTGTTCCTCCAGCACATAAGCGGGGCGGGGCGGCTTCGGGTTTCGTTTCGGCGAGATGGCCCTGTTCATGCGCTCCCCCCTTCCTCTCACAGCGCCAGATGCGCGTCGCGGACGTCCGGTCGCGCGTCGAGTTCGCTCATGGTGCCGCTAAAGCAGATACGGCCGCGCTCGACGATATAGGCGCGGTCGCAAATCAGTTTGGCGAAATGGAAATTCTGCTCGGAGACGACGATGCTGACGCCTTCCTTTTTCATGGTGAGGATGGCTCCGACCATCTGCTCCACGATTTTCGGCGACAGTCCCTCCGACGGCTCATCCAGCAGCACCAGCGACGGATTACCCATCAGGGTCCGTGCAATGGTCAGCATCTGCTGCTCGCCGCCGCTCATGCGGCCGCCCGGACGGCCGCGCATTTCGGCGAGGTTCGGAAACAGCCCGAATAATTTGTCCTTTGTCCACTGCGGCGCATTCGCGCGCGCCGGCTGGCGGCCGACCTCGAGATTCTCCTCGACGGTGAGATCCGTGAAGATGCGGCGCTCTTCCGGAACATAGCCGAGCCCGCCGCGCACGATCGCGTGGGTCGGCTGGTCCGACACATCCCTGCCCTCGAACATGATGCGGCCGGTGCGTTGCGCGACCAGGCCGACGATGGAGCGGAAGGTGGTGGACTTGCCGGCGCCGTTGCGTCCGAGCAGGGCGACCACCTCGCCGTCGCCGACCTCAAGCGTAACGTCGAACAAGATATGCGCCGGGCCGTAATGGCTGTTGAGATCGGTCACCTCGAGCTTCATGCCGGCAACCCCTCGCGGTGGCGCGCGTCATAGACCAGCCCCTCGCCGAGATAGATGGCGCGCACCTCGCGGTTGCGCCGGACTTCGTCGGGCGAGCCTTCCGCGATCAGGCTGCCGCGGTTGAGCACCAGGATGCGGTCGGCATGTTCGAACACCACGTCCATGTCGTGCTCGGTGAACAGCACGCCGATCGATTGCTCGCGGGCGATGGTTGCCGTGAGCCGCATCAGCTCGATGCGTTCGCGTGGCGCCATGCCGGCGGTCGGCTCGTCCATCAGCAGCAGTTTCGGCTGATTGGCGAGCGCGACCGCGAGTTCAAGCCGCTTGAGATCGCCATAGGCGAGTTCACCGCACGGCCGCTCCGCATAGCCGCTCATGCCGACCAGTTCGAGCAGCCGGCCAGCTTCGTCGCGCGCGAATTTCGGCGTCGAATGCCACATGTCGAACAGCGCGCGGCGATGCGACACCAGCGCGACCTGGATGTTTTCGCGCACCGTCATGGTGGGGAAGGTCGCGGTGATCTGGAAGGTGCGCCCGACCCCCAGGCGCCAGATCACGCGCGGCTTTTGGCCGGTGACGATGTCGCCGAGCAGGCGGACGCGACCGCTGTCCGGCACGTTTTGGCCGTTGAGCATGTCAAAGCAGGTGCTCTTGCCGGCGCCATTGGGGCCGATCAGCGCCAGGATTTCGCCGGCACGCAGCGAAAACGATACGCCGCGCACAGCATGGACGCCGCCATAGGATTTGGTCAGGGCCTCAACCGACAACAATGCGGGCGCCATGCTCATTCGGCGGTCTCGACGCGGGATGACAGGAGTTCGGGCGATCGCGGCCGGCGGCGGTTTCGCATCGTTTCCAGCATGCCGACGATCCCCTTCGGAAACGCCACCACGATCAGCACGATGACGCCGCCGAGCACCAGCTTGGACAGGTCGGTCTTGCTCACCAGCCAGATGTTGAGCGCTTTGTAAACGATGGCGCCGACCACCGCGCCCGACACCGTCTCGACGCCGCCGAGTAACACCATCACCAGCGCATCGACCGAGAGCGAGATACCGAGGCTGTCGGGAAATACGCCGCCCTTGACATAGGCGAACAGCGCACCGGCAAACCCCGCGGCAGTGCCGGCGATCACGAAGGCCGTCCACTGCATCCGTTTGCCGTCGATGCCGATCGCCTCGCTGCGCAGCCCCGAATCGCGCGTCGCCCGCAGCGCATAGCCGAATGGGGAGAACACGATGCGGCGAAGAGCTGCGACCGCAAGCGCGGCAAGGCCAAGCGAAAGCCAGTAGAAGTGCGATGGGCTTGCCGCCCAGCGCTCCGGCCATAGGCCCAAAATACCGTTGTCGCCGCCGGTTACCCCGACCCATTGGAACGCAATCGACCAGACGATCTGCGCGAACGCCAGTGTCAGCATCGCGAAGTAAACCCCGGAAAGCTGCACCGCGAAGAAGCCGAATACCGCCGCGCCGAAAAGTCCAAGCAATGGGCCAAGCAGCAGACACAGAATCATCGGCAGCCCGGCGGCCTTGGCAAGGAACGCGACCCCGTAGGCCCCGAGCCCGAAATAGGCGGCATGGCCGAACGAGGCCAGCCCGCCGACCGCCATCAAAAAATGCAGGCTGGCGGCAAAGATCACGAAGATCGCGATCTCGGAACTCACGGTGAGCGCGTAGTTGCCGCCGATCAGCGGTAGTGCCGCCGCCAGCACCAGCGCGGCCAGCGCGGCAAGGCGCTCGTTCGACGTCAGCGGCCGCCATGGATTGACGGTCAGCCCCGGAGTGCGGCGTGCGGGAGCCTCCGGTTTCCCGAACAGGCCCCATGGCCGCACGATCAGCACCGCAGCCATCACCAGAAATACCAGGATGATGGAAATTTTTGGAAAGATCAGGATGCCGAAGGCGTTCAGTTCCGACACCAGCACGGCGGCGACAAAGGCGCCGACGATGCTGCCAAGGCCTCCGATCACCACCACCACGAACACGTCGACGATGATGCGCAAATCCATGGCGTGATGCACGGCATCACGCGGAATCTGCAGCGCGCCGCCAAGCGCCGCGAGGAATACGCCGACCGCGAATACGCTGGTGAACAGCCATTTCTGATTGACCCCGAGTGCGGCCACCATGTCGCGGTCCTGGGTCGCGGCGCGGACCAGCACGCCCCAGCGCGTGCGCTGGAACAGCAGCCACAGGATTGCGAGCACGATCGGGCTAAAGGCAATCAAAAACAGGTCGTAGGTCGGAATATTCTGGCCGAAGAAATCGACCGCGCCTTTAAACCCCGGCGCACGGCGGCCGACCAGATCGCTCGGTCCCCAGATCAGCACCACGAGATCCTCGACCATCAGGGTGAGCCCGAAGGTCGCCAGCAATTGAAACAATTCCGGCGAATGATAAATCCGCCGCAGCAGGATCATCTCGACCAGCACACCCACCGCCGCGACGATCAAGGCTGCGGCGACGATGCCGCCCCAAAACCCAAGCGCGCCGGAAAATCTTTCCGTCAGCGTGAACGCGACATAGGCGCCGAGCATGTAGAACGCGCCGTGGGCGAAATTCACGATACGCGTCACGCCGAAGATGATCGACAGGCCCGATGCGACCAGGAACAGCGACGCCGCGCTGGCAAGGCCGGTCAGGAATTGAACGAAGTAGAAGGCCATCAGCGGTCCGCACGCCGAAAAACGCCGTCATTCCGGGATGCGCCACTTGGCGCAGGCCCGCTACCCATACCCACGATGATGGTCATGGGTTCCGGGGTCGCGACTTCGTCGCGCCCCCGAATGACGACGTCAGGATGTCGCGCGTCCATCGACTCTCAATCCCTGGGCCGCAGCTTCTCGACTTCGGTATCGCTTGGAAGATAATCGGCGCCTTTGCGATAGGCCTGGTCCACCATGACGCCCTTGCCGTCCTTCAGCGCGGTCTTGCCGACGAAGGCGCCCATTGTCGACTGATGATCGATCTTGCGGAAGCTCATCTCGCCGAAAGGCGACGGCATCGACAGGCCCTCGGTGACGGCGATCAGCTTTTCCGGATCGGTCGAGTTGGCCTTTGCAAGGATCAAGGCGGCGGCCTTGATGGTCTGGTAGCCCACGACCGAACCGAGGCGCGGATAGTCGTTGTATTTGGCCTGGAAGGCTTTCAGGAACGCGTCGTGCTCCGGGGTCTTGATGCTGTTCCAGTTATAACCGGTGACGATCCAGCCATTGGGCGTCTCGTCCTTCAGCGGATCGAGATATTCGGGCTCGCCGGTCAGCAAGCTTACCACCGTGCGGTCCTTGAACAGGCCGCGAGTATTGCCTTCGCGAACCAGCTTCACGAGGTCGGCGCCGAAGGTGACATTGAAGATGGCGTCGGGATTGGCCGCGGCCACCGCCTGCACCACCGGACCGGCGTCGATCTTGCCCTGCGGCGGCCACTGTTCGTCGACCCACTGGATGTCGGGGCGCTTTTCCGACATCAGTTTCTTGAAAACCCCGACCGCGGACTGGCCGTACTCATAATTCGGCGCGATGGTCGCCCAGCGCTTGGCCGGCAGCTTCGCCGCCTCTTCCACCAGCATCGCCGCCTGCATGTAGTTGGAAGGACGCAAGCGGAAGGTATAGCGGTTGCCCTTGGACCAGGTGATGGAGTCGGTCAACGGCTCGGAGGCGAGGAAGAATACTTTCTTCTGATTGGCAAAATCACTCACCGCAAGGCCGATATTGGACAGATACGTGCCGGTCAGCATCGCCACGTTTTCGCTCGATACCAGTTCGTTGGCGGCGGTCTGGGCGTCCGCTGGCTTGCCGCCGTCGTCCTTGGAGATGACGACGAGCTTCTTGCCGTTGACGCCGCCAGCGGCATTGACCTCCTCCACCGCGAGCTGCCAGCCCTTGCGATAAGGCTCGGTGAACGCGGGCAGTACCGAGTAGCTGTTGATTTCCCCGATTTTTATCTCGCTCTGGGCGAACGCGGACTGTGCCAGACCGCCGAGCACGATCGCCAGACCCGCACCCAGGAAACGTTTGCTTCGTTGCATCCTAACCTCCACTGTTGAAGATAGATTATTTCAAGCCGTCCTCGCCTTTGATTTCTGCGACGGTCAGGCCGCCGACCCGCGGCAGCGGCCTGCCGCTGTCGGTAACCGCAACCGCGACCATGATTTCGTTGGCGCGCGGCGCGTCGCTGATCTGCACTTCCATGCCGTCAAAATGGCTGCGCACGAACGCCGCGTCCTTGTGGCCGAGCGGAATATCGAGCGTCGTGCCCGGCCCGCTGCGCTTCTTCGACGATGGAATCAGCGCGGCACCCTTGCCCAACACCTTGCGCACCGGCGCTCCCATCTTGGGATGGAGAATCGCGGCGGCATGCTCCAATTCGCCGTTTTCGCCGACCGCCGCCGCCTTGCCGTAACTTTGCGCCTTTGCGCCGTCGATGCCAAGCGCGGCCACTGCTTTTTTTGAGAGCAATTCGCCGAGTTCCTCGCCGATCGCAATCAGCGGTGCGAGGTCCTCGACATATTTTCCGGCAAACGGATTTTCGATTACCGCGATGGCCGCGGCGCGGCGGGTGGGAGGCGTAACGGTCTGTCCCATTTCCAGCAACGTTTCTTCGACCACGGTGACCAGCTTGCGAATAATTACGCTCATTGCATCAAACTTTCTTTCACCGGGCGGTGTACCCGCGCCGAAGGTGCCCGTGCACCGACGACATCAGGCGCGACGATCCGTGTTTCGCCATGCAATCGCAATGCCGCGCTTTCGATCAATCCCCGCGCGAGCAACGTGCGCGCCTTGTCAGCGCCGGCGTCCAGCGCCGATGCGATCTCGAACGCCCGCAACGCGCCGACTTCGCGCGTGACAGGACGCGCGGCGAGATCGCTGTCGGGCTGCAGATCATGCGCCGGGCAGCGGACGATTGCGGTATGCCCGGGCAGATCGACCGCATTGGCGATAATGGTGGCGGCAGCATCGGCCTGCGCCGCGGTTCGCGCCAGCACCGTCACGGCGTCGGCAATGCCGAGCGAAAAGCTGCGTCCGTGCCGCCCGCTGGTGGCGATGCCGCGCGCCGAATCGTCTGCATCGACGACGGTCGTTCGCATCAGGCCCGGCCGGTCCGGCCGATCCACCAGCCCTATCGTAAAGTGCCTGCCTCGGCTCAGATGCAGCGCGATATCGCCGCCGTTGTTGACATAGGCGCGCCCGAGGTCCGCCCCCTCCACCATTGCACCCAGGACTTCCTCGGCCACGGCGCCCGCCACCGCCGCCATCGGCGTGATGAAATGCTCCGCTGCATATGGCGCGACCGCGGCGTGCATGCGGCGCGCGACCTTGCCCTGCAGCCCGCATCCCGCAGGTTCGGCCGCTTTACGCAACTCCGGCAACTCGCCGCAGAGTTCATCGAGCAGTCCGGTGAAGCGCCGCGCCGCCGCATCGTAGGCCGCGCGCAGGTTTGCCTCGCTGCCGCACGCTTCAACGATCAGGTCAATCGGGCCGTCCTGCAGATGCAGCCGTTTGCCGTCCGCCAGGAACCCGATCTGCGGGCGTCTTGTCATGGATGCGATTCCGGTATCGGCTGCGGCGGCATTTGACGGATTTCCGCCTTGTCCTTCAATGACGCCAACGGTCGCACGTGATCCATATGGCCGCCCAACGCCGCATAGTCGGACAATTTCAGCGTAAACTCGATCGGAGCCACCAAAGCCGGCGTCGGCACGTAGCCGAAGGCGCCCGCCGGCAACCGCGTGACGTCTACCATGAAGGTGATGCCGCCGCCGGGCCAGACATAGACCGGCGCCCCGCCGGAGGTCACGCGCGTCAACGCGTCCTTCACCGAGCGCGTCAGCCGCACCGGATTTTCCGTAACGCCGGATCGCAGCGAGCCGCCGGCGCCGCCCATAAACAGCACGGTGCACAGCGCCGGTTCGCAATTCTCCTTGATGCGCTCGACCGAGAATTTCAGGTCGGCAGGCATATCCTTCTCGATCGGCTTCAGCGCCGCATCGAGTTCGAAATAGGCGGCATGCTCGCCGGTGGTGCTGACCATCAGCAAGGTCATCCCCGGCCGCGCTTCCTTTGGATCGAACGGACCCAGCACCGACAGCGGATCGGAGATCATGGTGCCGCCCCAGCCGGTACCCGGCTCGGCGACCTGGAAATACCTTCCGGGCGTCGAGCGGCGGCCTTTCATCTTGATCCCGGTGTCGGGAATATCGAGCAGCTTTCCGGCCTGGTGCTCGGAGAGCACGCCAGTGATGTGATCGTCCACCACCACGACCTCGTCGACCTTGCCGTGCCACTGCTTGGCGAACATCCCGATCGTTGCCGAGCCGCAACCGACCCGCATGCGCTCCTCGGGCACGCCGTTGACAATGGGCGGATGTCCGGCCTGCACCACCACGGTCGCACCGCCATCGATGGCGAGTTCGACCGGCTTGCAATTGGACAAGTCCATCAGCGCGTCGCAGGTGATGCGGCCTTCCTTCTTGGAGCCGCCGGTCAGATGATGCACGCCGCCGAGCGACAGCATCTGCGATCCGTATTCACCTGTGGTGACGTGGCCAACTGCCTCGCCCTGCACGCGCACCGTTGCGGCCTCTGGACCGAGATAACGGTCGGTGTCGATCTTCACCTTGACGCCGCAATAGCTGAAAATGCCTTCGGTCACTACGGTGACCATGTCGACCCCGTCGATTTCGGAGGCGACGATGAACGGCGCGGGCTTGTAGTCGGGATAGGTGGTGCCGGCACCGATGGCGGTGACAAACACGCCGGATTCATGCACAATCTTGCCGTCCCAGTCGCCGCCGGCCTGAAACGGCACCAGCCGGCCGCCATGGGATACCGTCCGCTCCAGCACCACATGCGGATCGACCCGCACGAGTTCACCGTCGTGATTGGCATAGCGGTCGCACGCGCCGGCGGCCCCCGGCTTGATATAGCACATCACCGGACAGGCATCGCAGCGGATCTTGTCGGCGGCAGCAGCGGTCGCGTCAGTCGGCATGAACAAGCTCGCAAGCGATCGGCAATCCCGGGCATCTTGTTCGTATACGAACGATCCTGCGCGCGGACCCGAAAGCTGTCAAGCGGCGTTGCGTCCGAAAAACGCCGTTGCCGATAAAAAACGCAGGTTGCACCGCGCGTGTTCAAAGCTTATCCGGTCCGGCCGGAAATCCAGACGCTCGGCGGGGTTTCCGGATTCCGGGTTCGCGCAAAGACGCGCGCCCCGGATGAGGCGTAAAGCAATGCCGCGCTTGCACGTTTGTGCGCAGACGGTATCTTTCAATCATGATCCGCCTTCACGTCAACGGCAGGGCGCACGACATCGATGCCGCGCCGGACACCGCGCTGCTTTACGTGTTGCGCAACGATCTTGCATTGAACGGCCCGAAATACGGCTGCGGCCTCGGCGAATGTGGGACCTGCACGGTGCTGATCGACGGCACCGCGGCGCGTTCCTGCGTGATTCCGCTCGACGGCTGCGTCGGCCGCGACATCGTGACACTTGAAGGTCTCGGCTCGCGCGAGCGGCCCGATCCGGTGCAGCAGGCCTTTATCGCGGAGCAGGCGGCGCAATGCGGCTACTGCCTTAACGGCATGATCATGAGCATCAAGGCGCTGCTGATGCGTGCCCCTCATCCTTCGGAAACCGAGGTTCTCGAAGCGCTGCGATACAATCTATGCCGATGCGGCGCGCATGTTGAAATCATGCGCGCGGCGATGCGGGCCGCGGGCCGTGTTGCCGGGGCTTACGACTGATGGCCGAACTTTTGCCTGGATCATTGTCCGTCGTCCGCCCAGCGGCATCGGGCGAGGGCACACTCGAAACCTTCATCAAAATCACCGCCGACGGCATGGTGACTGCCTTCAATGGCCATGTCGATCTCGGCACCGGCATCCGTACCGCGCTCGGGCAGATCGTCGCCGAAGAACTCGACGTGTCTTTTGCGCGCGTGGTCGTGGTGCTCGGCGACACCTCGCGCGTTCCCAACCAGGGCGCCACGATCGCCAGTGAAACCATCCAGATCACCGCGGTGCCGCTGCGCTGCGCTGCCGCACAGGCGCGGCATTTTCTGTTGGCGCGCGCCGCGAAGAGGTTCGAGCTTCAGGGGAGCGAGTTATCGATCGACGATGGCCTGATCCGCGGCCGCGACAACCGCAGCGTCAGCTATGGCGAGTTGATCGCCGGCGAAACCTTCCTCTTGGAACTCGCCGACGACGTTCCGGTCAAAGCGGTCGACGCCTACCGCATCGTCGGACAGTCCGTGCCGCGGGTCGACATTCCGGCCAAGGCCACCGGCGAACTGGTTTATGTCCATGACGTGCGCATCCCCGGCATGCTGCACGGCCGCGTGGTGCGCCCGCCCTATGCCGGCGTCGATGCCGGCGGTTTCATCGGAACCAGCCTGATCGCGGTCGACGAAGCCTCGGTCCGCGACATCGCCGGATTAGTAGCGGTGGTGCGGATCGGCGATTTTGTCGGCGTGGTCGCCGAACGCGAGGAAAACGCGGTCAAGGCCGCCGCCCAGCTCAAAGTCGCTTGGAAACCGACGCCGACACTGCCGGACCTGCATGACGCCGCAACGGCGTTGCGCGCCAATCCGTCAGCGCCGCGTGTGCTGATCGACAAGGGCGACGTCGATGCAGCACTTGCCGCCGCCGCCAAGCCGGTACAACGGACTTATGTCTGGCCGTACCAGATGCACGGCTCGATCGGCCCGTCCTGCGCGGTCGCCGAGGTTCAGGACCACTCTGTTCGGGTCTGGTCCGGCACGCAAAATCCCCACATGCTGCGCGCCGATCTCGCGCTGCTGCTGGCGCGGCCCGACGCCGAAATCGACGTGGTGCGGATGGAGGCCGCCGGCTGCTACGGCCGCAACTGCGCCGACGACGTTTCGGCCGACGCGGTGCTGCTGTCTCGGGCGGTCGGCCGTCCGGTTCGCGTGCAGCTCACGCGCGAACAGGAGCACGCCTGGGAGCCGAAGGGCGCGGCGCAATTGATGGACGTCAACGGCGGTCTTGACGCCGACGGCGGCGTCGCAGGCTATGATTTCGCGACGCGATATCCGTCCAATGGCGCGCCGACGCTGGCGCTGCTGCTGACCGGGACGATTGCGCCAACGCCCGCGGTATTCGAGATGGGCGACCGCACCGCGATTCCACCCTACGATTACGACAACATGCGCGTGGTCGCCCACGACATGCCGCCGATCGTGCGGGCGTCGTGGCTGCGCGGCGTCTCGGCGCTGCCGAATACCTTTGCGCATGAGTCCTACATCGATGAACTCGCCACGGAAGCCGAAGTCGATCCGATCGAATACCGCCTGCGTTACCTGAAAGATCGGCGCGCGGTGGATCTGGTCAAGGCGGTGGCCAAGCGTGCGAACTGGACGCCTCGCGCGGTCTGGAAGCAGCCGGAGGCTGAAGGCGACATCGTACACGGACGCGGCTTTGCCTACGCGCTTTATGTCCATAGCAAATTTCCCGGTTATGGGGCGGCGTGGTCGGCGTGGATTGCCGACGTCGCAGTCAATAAATCCACCGGCGATGTCAGCGTGACGCGTGTTGTGGCGGGGCAGGATTCCGGGCTGATGATCAATCCGGACGGAGTGCGCCACCAGATCCACGGCAACGTCATCCAGTCGACCAGCCGCGCGCTGATGGAAGAAGTATCGTTTGACAGCGCCGCGGTGGTGAGCCGCGAATGGGGCGCCTACCCGATCATCAAATTTCCGGACATTCCGAAGATCGACGTGCTGATGCTGCCAAGGTCCGACCAGCCGCCGCTCGGCGTCGGTGAATCGGCATCCGTACCGAGCGCCGCGGCCATTGCCAACGCCATCTTCGACGCCACCGGCGTGCGGTTCCGCGAACCGCCGTTCACGCCGGAGCGGATCCTGGCGGGACTGCGCGGCGCGCAGCCTGCGGCGCAAAACGCATTGCCAAGCGGCGCGCCGAAGGCGCCGGAGTCGGTGGCGTACAACCATCGGAATCCGTTTGCCGGACGGCACGGCGTATTTGCCAGTGCCGCCGCCATGGTAGCCGCGATGATTGGCCTCGCCGCGATTACGTTGCCGTGGCGGTCGATTGCGCCGATCGCGCGGCCGGATTTCTCGGCCTATTCGGCGGCGACTATCGCGCGCGGACAGCAGCTTGCCGCGCTCGGTGACTGTGCGGTGTGCCACACCCAGCCGAATGGCCTCGTCAACGCGGGCGGCCGCGCCATCGAGACGCCGTTCGGCATCGTCTATTCGACCAACATCACGCCTGACGTCGAAACCGGCATCGGCGCCTGGTCCTATCCCGCCTTCGAACGAGCCATGCGCGAGGGTATCCACCGTGACGGAAAGCATCTTTACCCGGCGTTTCCGTATAATCACTTTGCAAAGACCACCGATGCCGACCTGCAGGCGCTCTACGCCTATCTGATGGCGCAGCCGGCGGTACGCGCCGTCAATCCTGAAACCGCGCTGGCCTTTCCATTCAACCTGCGGCCGTTGATGGCGGGATGGAATGCGCTGTTTCACAGCAGCGCGGCCTTTGCGCCCGAAGCTGCGCGATCGGCGGCATGGAATCGGGGCGCCTATCTGGTCGAGGGCCTCGGCCATTGCGGCGCCTGCCATTCGCCGCGCAACGCGCTCGGGGCCGAGAAGGCCAATGCCTATCTGGCCGGCGGTTTTGCGGAGGGTTGGGAAGCGCCGGCGCTGACGTCGCTCTCGCATGCGCCGATTCCCTGGAGCGAGGACGAGCTGTTCGCCTATCTGCGCACCGGGCAATCCCGCTTTCACGGGGTTGCCGCGGGCCCGATGGCACCGGTGGTGAAAGAACTCGCTGCTCTGTCCGACGGCGACATCCGTGCCATGGCAGTCTATCTCGGCTCATTCAACCGGACCGCAATCAGTAAAACGGCGCAGGAGACTTCCGCCGCCACGCTGGAGGCATCGACCGGCACGCGAGCGACGTTCGCATCGGCAGCGGGCGCCCGCCTCTATGAAGGCGCCTGCGCGGTGTGCCATCGGGTCGGCGGCGCGCCGCTGTTCGGCTCAAGGCCGTCATTGGCGCTGAACAGCAATCTGCACAGCGCCATGCCGGACAACCTCATTCAGGTCATCCTGCACGGCATCGCCGCGCCGGTGTCCAGCGATCTCGGCTACATGCCAGGCTTCAAGGACAGTTTTAACGATCGGCAGATCGCAGAGCTGGTGTCCTACCTCAGGCAGCAATTCGCTCCAGGCAAGCGGCCCTGGACCGACGTGGACGCAGCGATCATGCGGGCCAGACGGGCGAGCGGGCGCTGAATTGCAGCCCAGAACTGCCGCACCGGGCACTGGTTGCCGGCTTGGCAACGCGATAAGGTTCCAGCCATGGCAATCACAGACATCGCAACGCGGACCTACAATCACGGCTGGCGGCTCGATCCGATCGTGCGCAGCCTGTTGGATACCGACTTTTACAAGCTGCTGATGCTGCAGATGATCCGGGAATTTTATCCGGACGAGCACGTGACTTTCTCCGTCATCAACCGCAGCCGGCACGTCCGTCTCGCCGAAGTCATCGACGAGGGTGAGCTTCGTGCCCAGCTCGATCATGCCCGCTCGATCCGCTTCGCCAAGAAGGAACTGATCTGGCTTGCCGGTAATACGTTCTACGGCAAGACCCAGATGTTTTCGCCGGACTTCATCAACTGGCTCGCAACCTTCCGCCTTCCCGAATATGAATTGCGCAAGGTAGATGGCCAGTACGAATTGCATTTCCATGGTCCGTGGACCCACACCACCATGTGGGAGATTCCGGCGCTCGCCATTCTCAATGAGTTGCGCTCGCGCCAGGTCACCAAAGGCAAGGGTCGCTTTGCGCTCGATGTTCTCTATGCCCGCGCCAAAGCCAAGCTGTGGAGCAAGGTCGAACGTCTGCGTAAGCTTGAAGGCCTCCGCCTTTCCGATTTCGGGACGCGCCGTCGGCACGGTTTCCTGTGGCAGCGGTGGTGCGTCGAGGCCGTAAAGGAAGGACTGGGCCCCGCTTTCACTGGAACATCCAATGTGCTGCTGGCGATGGATTCAGACCTCGAAGCCATCGGTACCAACGCGCATGAACTGCCAATGGTCGCAGCCGCACTGGCCAGCGACGACACCGAATTACGTTGGGCTCCCTATCGTATTCTCGACCAATGGCGCCATACCTATGGCGGAAATCTGCTGGTCGCCCTCCCGGACGCGTTCGGCACCAAGGCATTTTTACGCGACGCGCCGGAATGGGTGGCGGACTGGACCGGCTTTCGTCCCGACAGCGCCCCGCCGATCGCGGCAGGCGAAGAGATCATCAAATGGTGGAAGCAAAGGGGCCGCGATCCCAGGGAGAAGCTGCTGGTTTTTTCCGACGGCATGGACGTGGGATCGATCGAGGAAACCTATCGTCATTTCGCCGGCCGGGTGCGGATCAGTTTCGGCTGGGGCACCAACCTCACCAATGACTTCATGGCATGCGCGCCGGACGGATCCGCCGATCTCGATCCGATCTCACTCGTATGCAAGGTGACCGCCGTCAACGGCCGCCCCGCGGTCAAACTTTCCGACAATCCGGAAAAGGCGACGGGCAGTCCGTCCGAAGTTGAGCGCTATCTGCGCGTGTTCGGCAACGCGGGCCGCGTCCGCAGCGCGGTGCATGTCTGAGCCCTCAAACGCCTCCGGGCTGAACGAAGCAGAACACGAATCCGCCGCGACTTAAGAATACGATGCCGTGCCCGGTTGGATTGGCGTTGTCCCACTTGAGTTTATTGTTCGGAATTTCAACTTCGGTGCCGATCTCGACGTGCGGCCGGCCGCGTGGTTCGTCGGGGCGATCGTCGGTTACAATGGCGTAGGTTTTGCCGTTCCTGACATGAATTTCGTCCGCCCAGTAGGCGTCGGCTTCGCCGCAGCAGGACGCATTTGGAACGTCCGGCTGCATCAAGGCCTGGTACCATTGCCGGATTGCCGGATCGACGGCTTCCCATTGTCCGAGATCATGCGCCTTTATGCTACCAATGAAGCAACCGGAAATGGCGAGACAAAGGAGGATGTGTTTCATTCATGCGCTCCCGCGTTTAGTCCGGCAGGCACAGCAGAGCAATCTTCGTGCCGAAAATGCTGCAGCGCGGCAACGCGCATGAATGAAACCACTCCAGGTCACCGCGGCGGGCCAGGCCGGCCGACGGTAGGTCGAGCCAAGCAACTGATTTCACGGATAAAAACTTGGGCGCGGACACTCCGGCGCGACGCGCATGCGATCTTTTTGGCGTCCCGCGATCCGAGGGTGCCGTGGGCCGTCAAGCTTCTCGCATTGGCCGTCGCTGCTTACGCGTTTTCGCCGATCGACCTCATACCGGACTTCATCCCGGTACTGGGCTATCTCGACGATCTGGTCATCGTGCCGTTCGGCATCTGGCTGGTGATTGCGCTGATTCCGGGCGATGTCATGAACGAGTGTCGCGCCATCGCCAGCGCAGCGGTGCACCGGCCGGGCGGCAAGGCCGCGGCGATCGCCATCGTCGCGCTGTGGATCTCAGGCGCTGCTGCGTTGAGCTGGATCGCGTTGATCCGCTGGATCTGACGAAGCACGCTCGTCGCAGGGCACGACGGCCTCCACGGTGACGCCATTGTCCGCCGACGCCACGGTCACCGCACCGCCCAATGCCATGACCCGCTCGCGCATTCCGACGAGGCCAAGGCCAAGCTTGTGATCGCGCAGCAGGCCGCTGCCATTGTCGCAGACGCGCACCAGGACCGAGCGGCGAAAGCCGCGCGCCATTCCTGCAAGCTGTCGTGCCGGCTCGATGGTCACATCGATGCGGGTCGCGTCGGCGTGGCGGAAAACGTTAGTCAGGGCTTCCTGGACAATACGGTAAACCGTCAGGTCCGCGGTTTCTCCGGCCTCGCCCAGAGACGGTGAGATCGCCATCTCGATGACGATCTCGGGATGCGCCTCCCGCCAGAGGCGCATCAGCGCACCAAGCGCCTCGCGCAGTCCGAGTTCCGCCAAACCGACCGGGCGCAGCTTTTCCAGCACGCGCCGGTTGAAATGCTGCAGGGCATTTATCTGCTCCCAGATGGCGCTACGATGTTTCCGCAAGGCATCCGTGTTCGGTTCGCGGCTTTCTGCAATTCTCATCAGCGAACTGATATGTGCGCGTAATGCGAAAAGATACGGTCCGAACTCATCGTGCAGTTCCCGCGCGATCTCCTTGCGTTCGACATCCTGCAAGGAGACGACGCGTTCGGCCAAGCGCCTCTTGTCCTCGATTGCGTCTCCTAACACAGCCGCGAGGTGGTTCAACTTTTCGCAGATCGCAGCCAGTTCGGGCGGGCCATACGGTTTGACGCGCGTGTCGTAGCTGCCGGATTCGATTTTGGCCATGGCATCGGTCAGCGTCCCGATCGGCGCCAGCGCACGGCTGACCACCGTCATCGTGATGAGAAGAAGAGCGGCAGCGATTGCGGAGCCGACCTGAACCTGGGTGACAATCCCGTCCCAGATTTCATTCATCTCGTCATTTGGATGCGAGGTGATCACCAGCCATTCCTGTTTTCCGTCGACGGTCACCGGGACGCTGACGGCCAATCGTTCCGGATGCACCAGCGCTATGAACCACGGCGGCGGCGCGCGCAGCTTGTCATCGGCGTCAGAGCGGTCGGCCGGCGCGACGTTGTTTTCGGCGGCGTGGTTCTCCCGCGTTATGCTGACATGGCGCAGTCGATTGAGGTCCTCCACGATCCGGTTCAGCCGGGCGTCGGGATCCGGGCTGTCGTTGAGGCCAATCACCAATGTTTCGATGAATTCCCGCGCCAATCGCACGACGCTCTGGTCTTCGGCCTGCACGCGAGGTGCCGCCTCCAGCAGCAGCCGCGCGACATTGACGACCAGACCGAGCAAGAGAACAAGCGCCAGGAGCGTGTTGAGCCGCGTGCGCAAGGATAGTTTCTGCCACATCGCCGGTTCCCCTGGCCCGTCGCCTCCCACCCGGCCAGAGCAGCGTTGACAGACGGGATCGCAATTATCTAATTGAAGCCTACCGCATATTTGGACCCATGCGCATAACTTCCCACGCGGTGCGAAAACGACGGCGGAGTTAAGGATCAAGGCCGATGCGCGTGCTGATCGTCGATGATCATCCGATCGTAGCTTCCGGCTGCCGGGCGCTGCTGACCGGCGATAGCGGGATCGTCATCCTGGAAGCGTGCGATGCGGAAAGCGGCGAGCATGCATTCGTCGCCGAGCGTCCCGACGTCTGCGTTCTCGACATCAACCTGCCCAGCGTATCCGGATTTGAGCTGGCGCGGCGGATTCTCGCGCGCGATGGGTCGGCACGCATCATCATGTTCAGCATGAACGACGATCCGATTTTCGCCGCGCGCGCCATCGAAGCGGGCGCGAAGGGTTATGTTTCCAAGTCCGGCGACCCCCAGGATCTCGTCGAAGCCATCCGCGAAGTGAGCCAAGGCGGCACATATCTGTCTACTGGAGTGGCACGAAGTATCGCATTCGCCGGCCCTTCTATGGCGCAGAACCCCCTGGCGAAACTGACATCGCGTGAGATAGAGATATTGCGTTTGCTCAGCGCGGGCAAAAGTCTATCCGAGATAGCATGGCAGATCCACGTTTCCTACAAGACCATCGCCAACACATCGTCCATTATGCGTCAAAAGCTCGGCGTGCGCACATCCGCCGAACTGGTGCGGCTGGCGATCGCCAGCAGCCTAGCCTGATCGAAAGCAGTTACGCTGCAACGCAGCACACATCTTCTTGCACTGCGCATCATTTACTTTCAGTCCCTCGACAAAAATTCAACGAGGCGGAATCGGCGGGGCTTGACGTGCAGCGTAAGCATGCAATGCTTCCGCAACGGCAGATGTTCCCGGTTTCATGGGAACGTGTCCTTTGCGACGCCGGCTCAACAAGATGTTTGGGGAGACAAACACATGAAGACACGCGCCGCTGTCGCGTTCGAAGCAAAAAAACCACTGGAAATCGTCGAACTCGACCTCGAAGGCCCGAAGGCGGGCGAGGTGCTGGTCGAAATAAAGGCGACCGGCATCTGCCACACCGACGCCTACACGCTCGACGGTTTCGACAGCGAGGGTATATTTCCCGCGATTCTCGGCCATGAGGGCGCCGGCATCGTTCGGGAAGTAGGTCCCGGCGTGACATCGGTGAAGCCCGGCGACCATGTGATCCCGCTCTACACCCCCGAATGCCGCCAGTGCAAAAGCTGCCTGAGCCAGAAAACCAATCTTTGCACCGCGATCCGCGCCACCCAGGGCAAGGGTCTGATGCCGGACGGCACCTCGCGTTTCAGCCACAAGGGCAAGACGATCTTCCACTACATGGGCTGCTCGACATTTTCGAATTTTACCGTGCTGCCCGAGATCGCGGTGGCAAAGATCCGCGAGGACGCGCCGTTCGACAAAAGCTGCTACATTGGCTGCGGCGTGACGACCGGCGTCGGCGCGGTGGTCAACACCGCCAAAGTTACACCGGGCTCGAATGTGGTGGTATTCGGACTCGGCGGCATCGGGCTCAACGTGATTCAGGGCGCGCGGATGGTGGGCGCCGACAAGATCATCGGGGTCGACGTCAACGATTCCAAGGACGAATGGGGCCGCCGCTTCGGCATGACGCATTTCGTCAATCCGAAGAAAGTCGAGGGCGATATCGTCCAGCACCTGGTCGCATTGACCGACGGCGGCGCCGACTTCACCTTCGACTGTACCGGCAACACCACCGTGATGCGCCAGGCGCTGGAGGCGTGCCATCGCGGCTGGGGCGTGTCGGTGGTCATCGGCGTTGCGGAAGCCGGCAAGGAAATCGCCACCCGGCCGTTCCAGCTCGTGACCGGGAGGGTCTGGAAGGGCACTGCGTTCGGCGGCGCCCGCGGCCGTACCGACGTGCCGAAAATCGTCGACTGGTACATGAATGGAAAGATCGAGATCGACCCGATGATCACCCACGTCCTCAAGCTCGAGGAGATCAACAAGGGCTTCGATCTGATGCATGAGGGCAAGTCGATCCGTTCGGTCGTCGTGTTCTAATCAAACGTCAAACACAAGGAGGATGGCCCATGACTGTTCATATCCACCCATCGGTTGACAGCGGCGTGAAGAAGGGTTCGGGCAGCTTCGCCGGCGGAACGCTGGTCTGCAAATGCACGGACAAACCGGTCAAAGTCGCCATCACCGGCGATGTTGCTCATAATCACGCCTGCGGCTGCACCAAGTGCTGGAAGCCGGAAGGCGCGGCCTTTTCAGTGGTGGCGGTGGTGCCGCGCGATAACGTGAAGGTGCTGGAAAACGGCGACAAGCTGCAGGTCGTCGACTCGTCCGCGGCGATCCAGCGCTACGCCTGCAAGGTCTGCGGGACGCATATGTATGGCCGCATCGAAAACAAGGCGCATCCATTCCACGGTCTCGACTTCATCCATCCCGAACTGTTCCAGGAGGGCGGCGGTTGGGCGGCACCGGGATTCGCCGCATTCGTGTCCTCGGTGATAGAGTCCGGCGTCAAGCCCGAGGAGATGGGCGGCATCAGGTCACGTCTCAAGGAACTCGGGCTTGAGCCCTATGATTGCCTGTCACCGCCGCTGATGGATGCCATCGCCACCCACGTGGCGAAATCCAAAGCCGCTTGACCTGGCTCCGCGCAACTTTCCGCTGGTGGCATGGCCGCCAGCGGCATCGCCATCACCTCCGACCTGTCGCAATTTTCGCGTCGCCCGCGGCGCCGGAGCGGTAAATTCATGACGATCGAAACCGTTTCACGAAACCGATCGCATGGCGGGGTGCAGGGTGTTTACAAGCACGCCAGCCGTGAAACCAAAACGGCCATGACCTTTTCGGTCTATGTCCCGCCCCACCAAGATGGCGCCAGGCTGCCGGTGGTCTGGTATCTGTCAGGTCTGACCTGCACCCAGGCCAACGTCACCGAAAAGGGCGAATTTCGCAGGATCTGCGCCGAACTGGGGCTGATCTTTGTCGCGCCGGACACCAGTCCGCGCGGCGAAGGCGTACCCGGCGATCCCGCGGGTTCCTACGATTTCGGACTTGGCGCAGGCTTTTATGTCGACGCCACGCAGGCGCCGTTCGCAGGCAACTACCGGATGTGGAGTTATGTAACGGAAGAATTGCCGGAACTCATCGTCCGGCATTTTCCCGCCGATCCGGACCGGCGTTCGATCCTCGGTCATTCGATGGGTGGTCATGGCGCCATGACCATCGCGCTGTCGTACCCGCGTCGCTATCGCGCCGCCAGCGCCTTTTCGCCGATCGCCGCGCCCTCACTGGTGCCTTGGGGCATCAAGGCGCTCGGCGGTTATCTTGGTGAAGACAAGGCGGCGTGGCGCAAGCACGATACGGTCGCACTGATCGAAGACGGCGCGCGATTTTCGGATTTTCTGGTCGATGTCGGCGATGCAGATTCATTCCTGAAAGAACAGCTTCGTCCGCAATTGCTGGTAGCTGCGTGTACGAAAGCCGGCATCCCGCTCACGCTTCGCCTGCAATCCGGCTACGACCACAGTTATTACTTCGTTTCCACCTTTATGGAAGATCACCTGCGCTGGCACGCGGCGCGGTTGAAGGCGTGAGACGGCGCAAGACTTATCGTTGGTCGCCGTAATTGGGCGCGAGCAGCCGATTTCGCAACAGATAGCTCGCCGCGCGCGACCATGATTCATCGGTGTTGCCGCGAAAGTCGGCGCTCATCGACTTTACGAGCTGCCCGGTATGGGTGTCGCGCAAGTAGATATTCATATTGAGAATGAGGTTGGAAACCTTCTGAACCACGCCGGTGACGGCGAGATCGGCGCCGAGCTGCTGCGCAAGCTGCACGTCGCAGCCGCCGCAGGCCTGCAGATTGCTGCCATGCGCCGCAGCGCTGACCGGCGCGATATCAAGCACGGCGAACTGGCCGGATTCGCTCAGCGCCTTGCGAAACTGATCGCCCGTGCGCATGAGCCGGCCCTGCTCGTCCGTCCGCGGTCCGTCCACATCACCCTGCAGGCTGGTATCGACCAGTTCGAAGTCGAACACGGCGATTTTGGGCGGGCCTGCCCATGCCGGCGCTGAAGCCGTCAGTATCAACGCAACAAGGAAGGGGAGAGGTCTCATGATCGTGACCCGTGAATCCACGACGGCGCGGCGACAAGATGTCGGTTGCAACGTAAGACAATTCGGCCATGTTTCAAGCTTGAAGTCGCCCTATCGCCGTTCGTCGAAAAGGATACAGGAAAAGTCATGATCCGCTTGCTCGCCTGCGCGATCGGCTTGAGTACGCTGGCAATCACCAGCGTGCTTGCAGCCGATCAGGTAGAGATCGGAGTAGGCTATCTCAGCCGTGCCGGTACGAAACCGACGCTGTCGCTGGTTGAGCAGCCCGCCGAGAATGACGGCGTCGCGGGCGCCCGCCTTGCGGTCGAGGACAACAACACTACCGGCAGGTTCCTGAATCAGCATTTTATTCTGGAGGAAGTTCGCCTGAAGGAAGGCGATGACGCGGCGAAGGCGGCGGCTGCGCTTGCCGACCGCAATATTGGCTTCATCATTGCCGATCTTCCCGCGGACGCGCTGCTGATGGCAGCGGATGCGGTTCGTGATCGCGGAACCGTGTTGTTCAACGCGGGCTCGATCGACGACCGCCTGCGCGAGCAGGATTGCCGGGCCAATTTGATCCACAGCGCGCCGACGCGTTCGATGCTCGCGGACGGCCTCGCCCAGTACCTGGTGTGGAAGCAGTGGAAGCGCTGGGTGCTGGTGGTCGGATCGCATGACGACGACAGGTTGTTTGCCGAGGCGTTGCGGCGCGCCGCCGCGCGCTTCGGTGCAAAAATCGTTCAGGAACGTGTGTTTCAGGATACCGGCGGCGCACGCCGCACCGACAGCGGCGTGACCCTGATCCAGCGACAGATGCCGGTGTTTACCCAGGCGGCACCCGCCTACGACGTTCTCATCGCCGCGGATGAGAGCGAGGTGTTTGCGCCCTATCTGCCCTATCGAACGTGGGACCCACGGCCGGTTGCGGGATCCGCGGGACTGGTTCCCAAAAGCTGGGACGCCGCTCACGATCAATGGGGTGCGATTCAGATGCAAAACCGCTTTCTGAAGCTGAATTCTCGGCGCATGACGGCGCTGGACATGCAGGCATGGACTGCGGCGCGTATGATCGGCGAAGCAACCTCGCGGGTGAATTCCGGCGACCGCAAACTGGTGCTCGATTTCCTCAAAAGCGGGGATTTTTCCATCGCGGCATTCAAGGGCCAGCGGCTTACATTGCGGGACTGGAACCTGCAGCTTCGCCAGCCGATCCTGCTGGCGGACGGCCGTATGGTGGTTTCGGTGTCGCCGCAGGAAGGTTTCCTGCATCAAGTCTCGGAACTCGATACGCTCGGCATGGACCGGCCCGAAACCAAGTGCAAACTGCCGTGAGCAAGAAGGAAACCTGGCACATGCGTCGTTGTCTAGGTGCGGCGGTGATCGTCTGGCTTGCCGCTACGGCGCCTGCCGGCGCTTTCATTGCCTATGTGTCGAACGAAAAGAGCAACACGGTTTCGGTGATCGATACCGAGAAATGGGTGGTAACAAAAACCATCAAGGTCGGCCAGCGGCCGCGCGGCATCGAGTTCACCAGAAACGGCAAGTTCGTTCTGGTCGCGGTCGGCGACGACGACACCATTCAGATGATCGATACCTCAACCCTCGAAGTGGTGGATACCCTGCCCTCGGGGCCGGATCCCGAACTGTTCGTGCAGGACGCGGCCGGCAGGATCCTCTACGTCGCCAATGAGAACGACAACACCGTGACCATCATCGATATCGAGCGGCGCGCTCGCGTCGGAGACGTCCAGGTCGGCGTCGAGCCCGAAGGCATGGCGATCAGCCCGGACGGAAGGATTCTGATCAATACATCGGAAACCACCAACATGGCGCACTTCATCGACACCGCGGCGCGTCAGATCGTTGCCAATGTTCTGGTCGATGCGCGTCCGCGCTTTGCCGAATTCAAGCGTGACAGTTCCGAACTGTGGGTGTCTTCGGAAATCGGCGGAACGGTTTCCGTGATCGACCCGACCAAACATGTGGTCACGGCGAAAATTGAATTTGCCATTCCAGGGATGCGCAAGGAAGCAATCCAGCCGGTCGGGATCAGCATTACCGCCGACGCCAAGACCGCGTTCATCGCGCTTGGTCCTGCCAACCGTGTCGCCGTTGTCGACGCCGCGAGCCATCAGGTCACCAAATACCTGCTGGTCGGGCAGCGCGTCTGGCATATGGCATTTACGCCCGACGAGAAATACCTGCTGGTGACCAACGGCGTATCGAACGACGTTTCGGTTATCGACGTTGCCGCGCTCAAGGTGATCAAAACCATCCAGGTCGGCGAATTGCCCTGGGGCATCACGATTGCGAAGAAATGACGAAACTGGAAATGCCGATCGCGGACAATACCCTGCCAAATCCCGCGGAAAAACCCGCCTCTGCCGGCACTGCTCTGTCGATCGGGGGCGTCAGCCATTGCTATGGCGCGCGCAGGGCGCTCGACAATGTCAGTTTTACCGTTGCACCGGCGAGCTTCACCGCCCTGCTTGGTCTCAATGGCGCCGGCAAGAGCACGTTGTTTTCCCTGATCACGCGGCTGTTCCGCGTGCAGACCGGGCGAATCGGCATCTTCGGTCATGACATCGGGCGCGCGCCGGGCGAGGCGCTGCGGCGCATGGGCGTGGTGTTCCAGCCGCGCACGCTGGACCTTGATCTCTCGGTTGCGCAAAACCTTCTGTACCACGCCGCGCTGCAGGGCATCGACCGGCACGAGGCCCGGTTGCGCGCGGGCGAAGTGCTGTCGCGCATCGGACTTGCCGATCGCTCGGGTAGCAAGGTCCGGGATCTTTCCGGCGGCCAGATGCGGCGGCTGGAGATCGCGCGCGCCCTGTTGCACCGGCCGCGCCTGCTGCTGCTTGACGAAGCGACCGTCGGCCTCGATGTCAAGGCCCGCGCTGACATTCTCGGTCACGTCCGGCAACTGGTCTCCGAACAAGGTATCGGCGCGCTCTGGGCCACCCATTTATTCGATGAGATCGTTTGCAGCGACGATGTCGTGGTTCTGCATCAGGGGCGGATTCTCGCATGCGGCCAGGTCTCGCGCATTGTGGCGGACGCGGAGGCCCGTGACCTGCATTCCGCTTTCGCGCGGCTGACCGAAACGGCCGCGGGATCCGCCGGTGCCGCACCATGAGTTTGGCAATCGCGAAGGACCAGCGGGGAGGATTTTCGTTCGCGCAATATCTCACCTGCCTGCACGGCATTGTCTGGCGCGAAGGGCTGCGCTTCGTACACCAGCGTGAGCGCTTCATCTCGGCGCTGGTGCGGCCGCTGGTGTGGCTGTTTATTTTCGCCGCCGGCTTCCGTCAGGTGCTTGGAATTTCCATCATCCCGCCATACGAAACCTATATCCTCTATGAGGTGTACATCACGCCGGGATTGATGGCGATGATCCAGCTGTTCAACGGCATGCAGTCATCGCTCTCGATGGTTTATGACCGCGAGATGGGCAACATGCGCACCCTGCTGGTAAGCCCGCTGCCGCGCTGGTACCTGCTGTTCTGCAAGCTTCTCGCGGGAACCGCGGTTTCGGTGCTTCAGGTCTATGCCTTCCTTGCGATCGCGTGGTTCTGGGACATTGAGCCGCCGCCGATCGGTTATCTTACGGTACTGCCCGCGCTGATGCTGTCCGGGCTGATGCTCGGCTCACTCGGCATGCTGATCTCATCCGGCATCCGGCAACTGGAGAATTTTGCGGGCGTGATGAATTTCGTGATTTTTCCGATGTTTTTTGCTTCCTCCGCGCTCTATCCGTTGTGGCGGGTCCAAGAGGGAAGTCCGATGCTTTACTACGTCTGCCTTTTCAATCCATTCACTCATGTGGTCGAGCTTCTCCGTTTCGCGCTGTATGGCCGGATGAACTGGATTGCTTTTGCCGTGGTCGGCGGCTGCATGGCAGCATTCATGGTCGGCGCCATCATCGCCTATGATCCCTCGCGCGGCATGAACCGCCGCGGACCAGCGGGGGGCGAATCATGAGGTGGCCGGTCATGCTCTGCGCGGCATTGGCGATCGGCGGATTGGCGGATTCCTGCTTTGCAGCCGATCCCCGCTACCCGGACTGGCCCTGCGCCCAGGCCAAGGTGCCGGACGTCTCGCTTGCGGCGGTATGGGACGGTCCGGCGCTGGATGATGTCGCCGACCAGTGGAAGAATGACACCAAGGTCAGCGCATTGATCCCGCGGCTCGCGGCTCGGCGTACGCCGCTCGATGAGGCGGAAAAAATGATCACCGAGTTTATGTCGGATCTGAGCGCGAAGAAAACCGAGGCGGGGAAGCTGCTGTTTGCGGGCCTGTTCGACACCCTCAATGCCCAGCGCTCGTCCGTCATGAACGGGCTGGAGCGCGTCACCCGCAAGCAGCGCGAGGCGGCGGAGAAGATTCGCGACCATACGTTGGCACTGCAAGCATTGCAGGATGTGCCCGCGCCCGATCAGGCCAAAGTCGAAGAACTCGGCAACCAGCTGGTCTGGGAAACGCGGATTTTTGAAGACCGCCGCCGCGTGATCAAATTCGTGTGCGAGGTGCCGATCGCAATCGATCAGCGGCTGTTCGCGCTCGGACGGGTAATCCAGCAGGGGATGGAGTAGTGCGAAGCGTTTTTCGGATGTCTGTGCCATAAGCGCCCATACGCGTCTGCACGCGCCATGGCGCCGCCCGCGCTCGCGGCGTGATGCGCTGCTAAGCCGGGACCGTCAGGAATATCGGTACTCGTGATGGTCCCGGTTCTGCGCGGCAGAAGGACGCTGCACCGCGTCTGGGACACGAGGTCTCCATCGGCCGCGGAAGCAGCTACCGCGGCGGCGGCTGCGCTTCCGCGACCGGCAAATCGACGCGCTGCCAGCCATCTGTTCCTTCGGGATACCAAGCCACATTGGCGTAGCCGTAGGAAAGCACCCGCTTGGCCGCGTTCCACGACATCCAGCAATCGGCCTGGCAATAGACCACCAGCAGCTTTGTGGTGTCGCCGCCGGACGCGTTGGCAAGCCCGCGCCGCAGATAGTCTTCGGTCGCCGGCGCGAGCATCCCATAGCCGGTGTCGGGCAGCCAGACGCTGCCGGGAATGTTGAGGCGCGGCTTGTCGCGCCAGATCGTGCCTACAGGAAGATTTTGCGGTTTTGGCGGGTGCGGCAGCACGTCGATAAAAACGCCCGTGCCGGCGCGCCAGATGGCTTCGGCCTGTTCGGTCGAAACAACGCGGGCGCCGGCAAGGGTTGCCGGAACGGGCGCGCGGTAGTTGTCCGTGCGGTATCCCTCCGGTTCAGGAGCGCTCTCTTGCGCATGCCCCGAAACCGTCAAAACGACCATGGCGACGAGCAGGCACGCAGGCCTCCACATCAGGGCCGCTTCGCTGCGTTCTCCGCAGTGATCGGCATGTCATTCTCGTCGAGCAATGGTACGCCAAACTCCAGCAGAATCTTGTTGATGGCAGGCTGGTTCTCCTGGATCAGGCGATTGAGCAGCCGTTTCCAGTTCTGGTCGGCAGGCCGAACCCCCATGCCGATGCGGTAGGCAAGTTTCGGCCCGGTGGTTTCCTTCACCAGCGGCATGATATGGAGCGGCGGGCTGACCTGCATGGCATAGTAGCCCGCCATCGGCCCCCACAATATGCCGGCGTCGATCTCGCCCGACATCAGATCCTTGATCATGGCCGCCGCCGACGAATCGAAGCGGGTATCGATCATCAGCGGATAGGGCCTGGCATTCATCATCAGGCCGGCAACCGCCATGTTGGTGGCAGGCGGCGTGCCGGCGACGATGCCGATGTGCTTGCTCTTGAGGCGCTCGTCTTCAAGCGTGGCGACGTCGTCGAGGCCGTTGCCCGATTTGGTGACCAGCGCGTAAGCCGTGCGGTAATACGGATTGGTGCCCTGGACCAGATCGTCGCCCTGCGGGAAACCCATGATAACGTCGCAACGATGCGCGCCCAGCGTCATCTTGACGAAGCCGGTCGCCTGCGGAAAGTACATGTAATCGAGCCGCTTTTGAAGCTTCTCGGCAAACAGTTCGGCCAGCTTGTTCTCGAACCCTTCGCCTTTTTCGTTGGAGAACGGCAGGTTCCGCGGGTCGGCGCAGACTCGCAACACTTTGGGATCGACCAATTCGATCGATAGATCGGGACCATCGGTGGCAGTCTGCGCGCGAGAGATATCCAGGCCCGTCAGCATTGCCGCGATCGCGAGAAGCGGGAGCAGCATCGGGCGGCGCAATGCGGCATTCGTCATCGCCGTCTTCTCCTTGTCGATCGGGTCCGCCCGCGGGCTATGGGATATACCGCCGGGCATCCGAGCGATCCTGTTCGTCAGCGCTTGCCCATGCAGGAATCCTCTGCCTGCTGCGCGGCCGGAGGTTTGTCTTCATGCTTGGCCGGCCGCACGCGTCCAACCGCGTCCGCGCTTCGGGCGCGAAGATAGATGTAGAGGTCGTCCATGTAGCAGGCCACGTTCGGGTTGTCGCCGAACGCCGGCATCACATTGTCCTGCGCGGGGCCGACATTCTTGCGGCCACTGGCAACGACGCCAAGGAAGTCGCCATAATTCATGGTCTTGACCGAATTCTTCAGCGCCGGCGCATAGGTCGAGCCCTCGCCGTCGGGGCCATGGCAAACGTGACAATCGGAATGATAACGGCGATACCCTGAATAAGTATACCAGTCGACGGTACCGTCGGCCGCCACCTTGAAGGTTGGGTCGCCGTCCTTATCCAGATATTTACCGTCTTCGGATTTGACGGCCGCCGGATCGCCGGGACCGTCGGCAAAAGCGATTCCGCCGGATGCCACGAGGGCCATCGTGGCAATCACCACCCAAATTCTGCGCAAGAGCATTTCCTCGACATTCGATGACAGACGAACCGGCGCGTGGAGGTTTCCACGCGCCGGCGCTATTTTTCGTCAGCCTACTGCGGCAGCGCGAACACCGTAAGTGTCCCGCCGAGCGCGGTGTAGTTGCTCAGCGCGGCGTAGCCACCCACGGCGCCGAGACCGGCGGTCGGATCGGTCAGGCCGGCCGCAAGGCCGATGCCCGCCCATCCGCCTACGCCCGACAGGATGGCGATGTACTGCCTCCCGCCGTTCTCATACGTCGTGACGTTGCCGATAATGCCAGACGGGGTCTTGAACTTATAGAGCTCCTTACCTGTCTTGGCATCGACCGCCTTGAGGTAGCCTTCCAGCGTTCCGTAGAACACCACGCCGCCGGCGGTGGCGAGCGCCCCGGACCACACCGAGAACTGTTCCTTGTTGGACCAGACGATCTTGCCGGTCTTGCCGTCCCAGGCGATGAAGTTGCCCATATGGGTCTCGCCGGGAGGCGGATACATCGAAAGCGTCGCCCCTACATAGGGCTGGCCCGCGGTGTAGCTCACCTTGAAGGGCTCATAATCCATGCAGACATGGTTGGTCGGAACGTAGAACAACTGCGTATCCGGCGAATAGGCTGCAGGTTGTTCGTCCTTGGTGCCAAGCGCGGCGGGGCAGATTCCCTTGTTGTTATGGTCTTCGCCCTGCTTGTCGGTCGAGTATTGATCGAGAACCGCCGGACGGCCGTAGGTCGGCGAGCTCTTGTTCATGTCGACGCCGGAGGTCCAGTTCACCTTCGGATCGAACTTCTCGGCCACCAGCAATTCGCCGCTGACGCGGTCGAGCGTGTAGCCGAGCCCGTTGCGATCAAAGTGGGTCAGCAGCTTACGATCGGCGCCGCCGATCTGCTGATCGCTGAGGATCATTTCATTGACGCCGTCATAGTCCCATTCGTCGTGGGGCGTCATCTGGTAGACCCACTTGGCCATCCCGGTATCGGCGTCGCGCGCGAAGATGGTCATCGACCATTTGTTGTCGCCCGGACGCTGCTTCGGATTCCAGGTCGAGGGATTTCCCGAACCGTAATACACCATGTTCAAAGCCGGATCGTAGGACATCCAGCCCCATGTGCAGCCGCCGCCGATCTTCCATTGATCGCCCTGCCATGTTTTCAGGCTGGAATCCTTGCCGACCGGCTTGCCGAGCGACATGGTTTTCTCGGCGTCAAGCATGATCTGATCGTCCGGCCCTTCGGAAAAAGCACGCCAGACCTGTTTGCCGCTCTTCATGTCGTAGGCGGTAACGTGGCACTGCACGCCGAATTCGCCGCCGGAAATGCCGATCAGGACCTTGTCCTTGATCACCAGCGGCGCCGAAGTCCCGGTCGAACCCTTGCTGGGATCTCCGTTCTTCACCGTCCAAGCCACCTTGCCGGTCTTGGCATCGAGTGCCACCAGCGTGGTGTCGGCCTGATGCAGGAAGATCATGCCGTCGCCATAGGCCACGCCGCGGTTCACCGTGTCGCAGCACATCACTGGAATGACGTTCGGATCCTGCTTGGGCTCGTATTTCCAGACGATCTTGTTCTCGTCGTTGAGATCCAAGGCATAGACCTTGTTCGGAAATGGCGTGTGGACGTACATCATGTTGCCGACGATGAGCGGTCCGCCCTCGTGGCCGCGCAGCACGCCGGTCGAAAACGTCCATGCCACCTGCAGCTTGGCGACATTGGCCGCCGTGATCTGATTGAGCTTCGAGTAGCGCGTATTGGCATAGTCGCCGGCCGGCATGACCCAACCCTTCGGGTCCTGCGACATCTTGTTCAGCGCATCGTTGGCATTGGCGGCGCCGGCGATGAACGCCGGCATTGCGCCAAGACAGGCTGCGAGTAGCACCTTGCGCATAACGAAACCTCCCACGTTGTTTCAAGTTTTATTTTGTTTATGCGGTGGGCATGCACCCAGCGCCAACCCTTGCTATCGAATGCATGTCCGGAAGCGGTTACACTTCCAATCTCTGCGCCCGCTCAGCTTCCAAAAAACGTCGGCAAACCCAGTGCACCGAAGTTCAGTCGAAACCGGAAACAAATCAAATGCTATGCCCGTCAATTGGAGCGTGCAACAGAAAAATCTTTTCAGGCGTGCTGCAATGCAAACGATTTCAGGACGGCGTGTGATTTATCGCGTCGGCATTTTCGCCGCCTTTGCGCTGCTGGCTTCACCAACGGTCATGCAGGCGCAGCACAGCGCGCTGGCAGTCAGCGAAATCGCACCTGGCGTTTTCGTTCACGTTGGCGTGACAGAATTGATGACACGTGACAATGAGGGGGCCATTGCCAATGTCGGGTTCATCGTCGGCCGCGATGCGGTTGCAGTAATCGATAGCGGCGGCAGCGCGCGCGAGGGAGGGCGGTTGCTCGCGGCTGTTCGCGCCCGTACCGAAAAGCCGATACGATACGTCATAAATACCCACGGCCATCCGGATCATGTCTTTGGAAATGCAGCATTCCTGAGCGAGGGGACAAGCTTCGTCGGTCATAAGAACCTGCCGCGCGCAATGGCCGCGCGCGGACGATTTTATATCGATGCGTTTGGCCGGATCATGGGAGACGAATTGATTGGCGAGGTGAGCATCTTACCGCCCACGCTGCTGGTGGACGGCACGCTCCAGCTCGATCTCGGGGACCGGAACCTCACCTTGAGAACATGGGCCACGGCCCACAGCGACAGCGACCTCACCGTCCTCGACCAACCGACCGGCACCCTGTTCTCGGGTGATCTGGTGTTCCGCGCCCACCTACCCGTCCTTGACGGCAGTATTCGCGGCTGGCTAACGGTCCTCGATCAACTCAGCGCCATGTCCGCGCAACGTGTGGTGCCAGGCCACGGTCAGGTGCACGATTGGCCCGCGGCGCTTGCGGACGAGCGCCGGTACCTGGAAAAGCTGGCGTCGGATGTTCGGGCGCTGATCGCGCAAGGCAAACCGATCACGGCGGCGGCCGATACTGCGGCAGCCTCGGAGCGATCCCGATGGGAGTTGTTCGACGACTACAACGCGCGCAATGCGACCGCCGCATTTTCGGAAATTGAATGGGAATAGGCCGCTTGATGGAGTATGCTCCGCGCCGGTGCTTAGATCCTCGAGAGGAACGCGACTATGCTGGGACGCCATTCCCACCGGCTCTGCGTCGCTGGTTTGCTGGCCGCAATGCTGTGCGGCGCGGGCCTCGCACCGGCTGCGACGCCCGAGCCGTATGATCCGTGGCCCGGCCTGGTACAGGACATCTTCAACAATCGCGCGATGAACGACGGCGCCGGCGTAATCGGCATCGAGATGCCATACCGCGCCGAGGATGCGGCGATCGTTCCCGTCACCCTGCGTGCCATGCTCCCACCCGGCGACAGCAGGCGGGTGCTGGCGGTCACGCTGGTGATCGACCAGAATCCGGCGCCGATGGCGGCACGGTTCGAACTGGGACAGGACTCCGCGGTGTCGGAGATTTCCACGCGGGTACGCGTCAACAATTACACCGACGTCCACGCGGTCGCCGAACTGAGCGACGGCAAACTCTACGTCGCGAAAACCTATGTGAAGGCCTCCGGCGGCTGCTCCGCTCCGGCATCCAAGAATGCCGATGACGCACAAGCCAAGCTCGGCCAGATGCGTTTCAGGCAATTCGCCCGGGCCGGCGATGGTCCGGCCAGCGGCGCCCGCGAGGCCCAAGTCATGATTGGCCATCCGAACAATTCCGGCCTGCAGATGGATCAGGTCACCCAGCTCTATATTCCGGCCTTCTTCGTCAATGAATTGCGCTTGTGGCAGGACGACAGCCTGGTGCTGGCGATGGAGGGCGGGATTTCGATTTCCGAAGATCCCAATATTCGGTTCACCTATGTTCCGAATGGCGCAAGACGTTTTCGCGTCGAAGCCAAGGACACCGAGGGTCACGTTTTCCAGAACGAGTGGAAGACCGACGGTTCGGGGATTTAGATCGGCAGCGCGTCAAAAACATCTCACTTCGGCTTCGGCCTGGGCGCGTCTCAAGTCGTTCAGCGCGCTGTTGGCCTGCTCGGAGGAACGGAATTGGCCGCCAAGGTTGCCGCGAACCTGAGCCATGCTCAGTACGGTTTCCGCGGTAACGTAACGATCGTAAGGCAGCAGCGAGGCGATAACATCGATCGAGCACGAGCATTGATCGATCGCCTGCCGCGTTTCACCATTGGCCTTCAGACAGCCGAATACATATTCGGACCGCGCCGCCGTGGGATAATCGTTGACCTCGTCTGCGCGCGCGGCGAGAGCTGTTGCTCCGGGCTCAAGGACCGCTCCCAGTACGATGAGCGCGCAGACACGAGGTCGCATCGATCCGGCACGTGTCATTGCGGTCCTCCTGCTCATGCGGTCGAAACTATGCTAGTACACAAACAAGGGATGGAAAACTATTATGCCGCGCGCACCGATCATCATTGCCCTCATTCTGCTGGCAACGTCCACCCAGTTGAAAGCCCAAGGCAAGGGCATCCGGCTCTGGAACCTGACCACTGCAACCATGTCCAATTTTCAACTTTCTCCGGCGGGTAAGGACAGTTGGGGACCGAACCAGACCCTGAACGACAGGGACAAGGAGGTGGACCACGACGAGCGCCTGCGCATCACCGGCATCGAGCCTGGACGTTATGACGCCAAGGTCGGCTACCGGGACTCGCGGCAATGCGTTGTGCGGGACATCGACATCAAGGCCGACGCCGTGTTCTCCGTCGCCGACAAGGATTTGAAAGACTGCAGTAAATAGCACGACGGCGCGATCATTCACGTCGTCCCCTGGAAGGCGGGACCATACGATGTGTCATCGATGTTTTGGAAGATATCAATCTTCCTTGTATAGCGGTCGCGTCAGACAGGCGACGCCCGGGGTTCTGGTCCCGCCCTTGGGGGGCGACTCCCAGGATATCGTTCAGCCCGCGGACCTTACTGGGCGCGATTACGCCTTGTCATTGCTGTGCGGATATTCGCAGCGCCAACGTACCGCATTCCATTTCGGATGCTCGCCCACCCATTGCGCGATATAGGGCGGCGCGGCCATCACGCATTGTTGCAATGAAACGCTTGACGAAAATACCAGATGCGTCTCCTCGCAGGTGGTCGGCGACAGCACAGCGCACACCGTCACGATCAGGTCTATGGGATTCATGCCGTGTATCCTTGCGTCGCAGCGTTAATAGCACAACAGAAACGAAACGCATGCAGCGGGGGTTTCAACTAGGCGTGAAATCACTCTCCGGATTCTCCGATTCGCCCACTGCACCGACCTAGAAGTTGACGCCGAGCACCAGCCGCGCCTGGTGGCGCTCGAAATTAAGGAGATCGAGGGCGGCGGTCGATCCGGCTGGACGTCCCCACGCCTGAAAACTCCAGTTTGCGGTCAGCCTGGAGCGGTCGGACAATTTGACGAAGACGGTGGGGCCGATAAACAGCGCATGACCCTCGAAATCGTCAAGACCGATTCCATCGTATTTCCTCAAATAGCGCGCCTCGCCGCCGAGAAAGAAGCCGGGACGAATTTGCGCCATCACCGCCATTGCGGCGCCGATGGTGGCTTCCCGCTCGGTTTGTCCGGCGCCGGAAAAACGGGTCCATTCCGGCTGATAGATCAGATTGACCGCCGCGACGCTGACGTCTGGAATGAGCTCACGGTCGACCGCCAGGGTAACCTCGGTTCCGTACTTTCGCACCGGCGCGGCGGTAGTTTCGTCGAGGCGGTCGGCATGCGTTTCCGCCGCCAAAATCAGGCCGAAGGGACCGGTTTCTCGGTCGAGGAACCGATAGCGCAAGTCGAGCAGGATTCCTTGAAAGCCGAATTGAAACCGATCGGCAAAGCCGGGTACGCCGGCAATGTCATGCGACGCGAATGTGCTTCCCACTTCGATCCTGACATTTCGGACCGGCACGAATTCAAGCTCGAATTCCTGGGCCATCGCGCGATAATTGCCGGCAGCCTTGGAAAACCGAGCGGTTGCCTGGCTCTGGAATTCCTTCTCGCCGACGTTGCCGACGTCGCTGCCGATCATGAAAGCGAACAAATGCTCGGTGTCGATGCCTTCCGCGCGCGCCCCGGCCGGGAGCAGCGCCGCAATGCAGACAAAGCCCAGGATTCTCGCGCGAACCGACATTCACATTCCGATGAACGAAAAGCGACGACTCTGCCGACCCGAAACACCCTATCACAAAGGCGCTGGCCTATGCGCAACAGTGCGATAAGGAATTCGCGGGATTGCCGGGGTTGATTGAAAGCGCGGCGCGCTTATGGTGGTGCTCGCAGCCGACGAAGAGGAATGCCATGGCTAAACTGCTCGTGCTTTACAAGAAACCCAAGGACATCAACGTTTTCGACGCGTATTATTTCGCGACCCACGTGCCGCTGGCAAAAAAGCTCCCCGGTTTGAAAAAATATGACGTCAGCACGGGCGGGGTTGTGTCTCCCGCCGGGGCGAGCGGAATTCATCTGGTCGCGACGCTGTATTTCGACTCCCTCGATGCGATCAAGGCTGCCTTGGGTTCGGCCGAAGGCCAGGCGACCGCGCGCGACCTCGGCAACTTCGCCGATGGCGGGGTGGACCTCTATTTCTTCGACACTAAGGAAGTTTGACCGGCAAACGGGCGCAGACCCGCGGCGCGGTGAAAAGCACCGATCGCCGGGGGCCGCGTCGTCGAGATTGCAATCTATTTGCTATTTGCGCGCCGCGCAGGCGTACATGTTGATTTCCATGCCGACCGGCACTTCAACGATCTTCGGAGTTTTCCAGGCCATCAGGGGTCTCCTCGCTTATTGTGGCGCGAACCTCGCGCAGGTGAGAAATTAGGACGACCACGGCCGCTGCGCAAGCATAACTTACATAGTGCGGTGCACACTCACTTCGTAGCAGGGACTTTAGCGCAACAGCCGCAACAGCGCCTTTCCGGCATTGGAGCTCAGTTCCCGGGGGTCCAAAGTGCCGTCCTTGTCGGGATTGGCTGCGTTGAAACGCTGCTCCACCACAGCGAGGTATTCGTCTCTGTTCAGCGTGCCGTCGCGGTCGGGATCTGCAGCAGCCAACTCCCTGGTCGTCAGCCGTCCTGCCAGTTCGCGCTTGTCGAGCGTGCCATCGTGATCGGGGTCCAGGCGGTCGAACAGGGCGGAAGCTGCCCGCTTGACTTCCGCGAGATCAAGCGTTCCGTCATTATCCGTATCGAACATTCGGATCGGATTACGGCGCGACGCCGCAAGAACCGGCAAGCTCACCGCGGACGATGCCGCGGCACCCAGCGTCAGCACAATCGAACGGCGCGATATCATTGGCGACCTCCGGTTCGACGATCACGTGCAAGCGCACGGTCTGCTGGCTATCGCCATCGCCGCTGCATCACGTTATAGTTATCGTTGGCTGTGACCGTGTCAATGCAAGGATCGGCCTGGGCTCTGATTAGAGTGCGATCACGAAGTTAGGGTGACCGGTGGGAAGTCACGTTTACAACGTCGTCAAGGCCCCGATTGGGTGGTCGCTGTTCTGCGACCGCGAACGCATCGGCGGGTATGTCTCGAGCGAAGCTGCGCTGGAAGCCGCGGCGACCACCGGAGCCCGCGCCCTTCAAGACGGGCATAGCATTCAGATCAACGTGCCAGGACCGGAACCGCGCAAACCAGAAGACTTCGAAACGTGGCCCGCACGGTGGCACGTCGATTCGAAGCCGTAACAGGTTGCGCGTCCGAGCCGCCGGTACTTGGTGTGTGCGTTCAGCAGCCTGAATCAGCCGTCTGAGCTGCGGGCTTGGCGCCCTCGGCTTGCTGTGCCGCGGTCGGTTGAGCCTGCATCTGTCGTTGCGCATCCTGCGAAGACGCCGCGACGTCGCCGGTTGCACGGTTCATTGTGCTGGTTGCAGCATGCTCGTTGGTACCTGTCTTGGTACCGGTGCCCGTGGTTTGACCGGTACTTCCCGGCGTAGGTCCGGCACCCGCATCGGGCATGCTTGCAGACTTGCCGGGACCGTTGCATGGACCCGCCTGCGCGGCGCCAATACTCAAAGCCATTACGGCGCAACCGGTTATAATAAGCTGTTTCGCCTTCATCTGCCGCTCCTTGGTTTTGCAGTTTTCGGGTGGTCTTCCGCGCACCCTCACCTTAGATAAACAATCCGCCGGTCAAGTGTTCCGCAAGGACGGGCGCGATTGTCGGACAGGAATGCAGAAGTCCCGATTGCCGTGCCCCGCAATTGAAAAGAAAGGCCCGCCGTGAACCGTTTGCTTCCCGCCTTCTTGTTTGCATTCGCGATCTGCAGCGCGGTGCCGAGCATCGCGCAAGAGCGGCCGGCGACGGAAAGTCCATCCGCAACGTCGGCCCCGGCACCTGCTCCCTCGAGCGCGCCGGGTAGCCTGACCGGCAAGGAGCGGCTGGGTGAAAAATGGAAGGATGAGCAGCGGATCGACAACTGCAAGGTGCCTTTGGATAAACAGGGGTCGCGGCCGCGATCGAGCAACTGCCCTCACATTCCGATGGGATAAGCCGGGTTGTCTTGAAGGCCGGTACAGGCCGGATAGCTACAGCTTCACCCGGATGCCTGCATAGATCGAGAAGGGCTGGCCCGGAACCTCCGTGCGTTGATCGGTCAGCACAATCGGCAAGCCCGCTTTCACCGTTCCCTGGGGCTCGAAATAGGTCCCAAACAACGCGTATTTGTTGTTGAACAGATTGTTCACTACGGCGAACAGCGTGACATTCGCGGTCGCCTGATAGGAGGTGTGAAGGTTTACCACCACATAACCAGGCAGCTTCGGGTTCTGATTGGCGTCGTCGCCGACGAAGAATTGCGGCCCGACGGCGACCAGGTCGGCGCCGACTTTCCACTCCGGCGTGACCAGATATTCCGCGCCCGCCTTAAACTGATGTTGCGGAATCCCGGGAATGCGGTCACCGAAATTCACGTGGATGTTTCCATTGGCGTCGGCCATCGGATTATTCGGCGAGGCGATATCTGCCGTGAAGCGGTAGGTCGCGTCGATGAAGCTGTAGCCGGCGTACACCAGCCATTGATCCGATTTGTATTCGGTGGAAAGCTCGACGCCCTGCCGCCGCGTCTCTGGAACGTTCTGAAAGAACCCGCGTCCCTGGATGAAGCTCGCCAGGTTGACGATGTCATTATTGCTGTCGGTGCGGTATAGCCCGGCTTTCCACTGCAGCGACCCGCTCCACAACGGCGCCGTGCCGCGCAGACCCGCTTCATAGGTGTGGCCAACCACCTGCTGCAGCGGCGGATCGGATACCAGGAAGCTTTCGAGCAGACACGGCTTGGTGGGGTTGGAGCAGCCGAGCTCCAGCGGCGTCGGCGCGCGGTTGGACTCCGAATAGCTGCCATAGGCCGTGATCCACGGCGCGATCTTATAGGTCGCGCCGATCACCGGATTGAAACGCGAGAAGGTCGAGTCGCTGTTGAGGTCCGGGCTCGAGCCCATGACGTCCAGCACCGAGATCTTGGCGAGATTGTAGCGCCCACCGGCGGTGGCCGAGAGCTTCTCGGTGATATCGAATGTGTCGGTTGTGTAGATGCCATAATATGTGTTCTTGGTATTGATGCCGACCGGCGTGTAGCCGACATTGCCGACCGTATGGATGATCGAGCCGTTGCCGGGAATCGCCGGATTGATGCCTATATTCAGGTCCGGCGAGATGAAACCCAGCGTGCTGTTGGCGTTGAAAGCCGAGTTGCCGTTGTCGATGCTGCCGCCGAAGACGAAATGATTGCCGTGGCCGAATATCTTGTCGTCGTTGGTGGCCTGCAACGATCCGCCGAAGGTCTTCGATTGCGTATCGGTCCGGTCGATGGTGCCGTAGGGCACCGGCGCACAGGTGTTTCCCGTACCGGACGGGCAAGGAATCGGTTTGTTATTGGCGTCGAGGATCGCAAATTGGTTGCGAAACGCCAGTGCGGCCGCGCCGATAAAGGGCACCGGACGGGTAAATCCGTCGTCTTCCAGACACAAGCTGTTCGCGAAGGAGGAAGCGGCGCTGCAACGCTCAATGTCGGCGTCGTTACCATCGACATGGGTCTGGTGAAACAGCCGCGTGTACAGATTGCCCTGCAGCGACCAGGTGTCGGTCAGGGCGTATTTGCCGTTGACGCCGACCATCGCCAGCTCGTTTCTGGTTGTCTGCGGCGTCGTATAGATCGAACTCCAGCTTTGATTAAGTAATTGGATCGGAGTTGCCGCGGCGACGCCGAAGGTCGTCGATGCCACCGAACTGAAGATATGGAATTCGGTTTTGTCGTCGCGCCAGCCGACGTCGCCATAGAAGCGGCCCAGATTGGCCGGCGACGCTTTCCGCCAGCCATCGTCGTGGATGGCCTGCGCCGCGATATAGGTGCTCCAGTTTCCCGACTGTACGCCATATTGCATGGCGCCTTGAACGCGCCCGTAGCTTCCGCCCTGCAGTTCCTGCTCAAAACCCTGCCAGGTAAACCCGTTCTTCATTTGCAGGCTGATCGCGCCGCCGAGCGCGTTCAGGCCGAAGACCGGATTGCCCGTCAATACATCGGCGCGTTGAATCGCATTGGTCGGGATCAAATCCCAGTTGACGGTATCGCCGAACGACTCGTTGATGCGAACACCGTTCATATAGACGGCAAGGCCTTGCGGCGTCCCCTGCGTTGGCGAAGCGGCGAAGCCGCGGTAACGGATCTCCTGCTGGGCGCTGTTGCCGTTGGGATCGGCGAGCGTGACGCCGGGAATACGCTGAAATAGCGTGTCCGTGACATTAGGCGAATAGGTGCGCTGGAAATCCGCTGTGTCGACCGAATAGGTCGTGGACGGAATCTTCTCGCGGTCAACGCCGGATCCCTGCAGCGGCGTATTGGCTATGACCTGAATTTCAGGAAGCGCCTGTTCCTGCGCGAAAGCAGCGGCGGGAAGAGCTGCGATACCGAGGGTAGCCAACAAGGATACGACCCCGGATGGACGCCCGGTACGCGAAGAACAGTTTTTTTCAGCAGGCTTTCGACTGCAAACCATGAGCGCCCACCCTTCCTGACGATTTCGTCGTCGTCCCCGACGAAATTCGGCAATTGCTCGAAGACTGCTGGAGCGGCACACGTTTGGCAAACAAAAAACAATCCGCCAAGCGGGAATGTTTGTCGCCCATTTCGGGAAAAATTCCCGACCCGCCGAAGCCGGCAAACGATCGTTCAAACAAAAAGCCCCGCCCAAGGCGATCACCTCGGACGGGGAAGTCAACGTGGTAGACGGCGCAAGCCGATCGAAAATGTATCACGGGAGGCGGCGATGGAAAAATATCCCTGCATCAGCGGGAGAAATTCCCGGCCTTCACCAAACCGTCCGCCCTTCGGAGATCGCTTTTCGCAACGTCCGGGACAGCGCTTCGACCGAATAGGGCTTTTGGATCAGTTCGAAACCGCGATGGGCATTGTCGGCCAGAACGCTGCTGTAGCCGCTGGTCAATACCACCGGCAGGCCGGGATAGCGTTCGCGGATGATGGCGGCAAGCTCGACACCGTTCATTCCGGGCATGATGACATCGGAAAACACCAGGTCGAAGGCAAACTCGTCCTCGGCAAGAGCCGCAAGCGCCTCCCTCGCATTAGCCGTCCATCTGATCGTATAACCCAGATCCTGCAGCAATTCGGTGGAAAATCGCCCGACATCTTCGTTGTCCTCCACCACCAGCACACGATGCCCGCGGCCGCTCGCCGCCGCCTCTGCGCTGACCGTAGCGACTTCCGCGCCGCCAGCCGGACTTTCGGCCTGAGGCAAGTAGATGGTGAATGTCGAACCTTCGCCCAGCGTGCTGATTACTTCAATTTCGCCGCCCGACTGCTTGGCAAATCCAACTGCCTGGCTGAGCCCGAGACCGGTACCCTTGCCGACTTCCTTCGTGGTGAAGAACGGTTCGAAGATGGCTTCGAGCTGGTCGGCCGCAATACCCGATCCGATATCCGTGACCGAGACTGCGATGAACTCGCCGCTGCGGCTGGCATGAGCACGGAGGGCCGGAATGGCATCGACGGTTTTCACCCTGATTGACAGGCAACCCTCGCCCGCCATCGCATCCCGGCCATTCACCGCGAGGTTGACCAGCGCCGTCTCGAATTGTGCGATGTCGGCCATCGCAAAACAGCGCGGATGGAGATCGAGGTTGATCTGGATTCTACCGCCGACGAGCGGGCGGATCAGCTGGGAAATGCTCTCCACTTGCAAGCCGACATCGAACACCTGCGGCGTGAGCGGCTGTCGCCGCGCGAACGCCAGAAGCTGGCCGGTCAATTTTGACGCGCGGTCAACGGTGTCTGAAATTGCATCGATGTAACGGCGACGCCGGTCCTCGGTCAGCTCGCGGCGACGCAGGAAATCGGTCGCTGAACGTATGATCGTGAGCAGGTTATTGAAATCGTGAGCCACGCCCCCGGTGAGCTGGCCGACCGCGTCCATTTTTTGCGACTGCCTGAGGGCGTCTTCGGCCTGGCGCCGCTCGCTGATATCCACCGCTTCGATCAGCACGCCGGAAACGGCGCCGTGCTGATCGAAGACCGGCCGCATCGCGAAATCAAAAAACCGGTCGCCGGCCGGCAGATGAAGAAGCATTTCCATCCGCACGCTTTCGCCGTTCGCGACCGCACCAAAAGCATTGAGAACGACGTCACGCATGCCATCGGTGCCGGCGAACCATGGGGTATCCCAAAACGGTTTGCCGACCACATCCGATGTGCTGGCGCGAATGCCGGCCAGCGCGGTAGTGTTGGCGTACAAGACGTTGCCGCCGAGATCCAGAAGCCCCTGGTACTGGTTGCTGGTTTCGAAAATGGCGCGCATCTGCGCCTCGTTCGATTGAAGCTGGGCGGTGCGCTCTTTGATGCGCTGCTCCAGTGTTTCGTTGAGACGCCGGAGTTCGCTTTCGGCCTCCTTGGCCACGGTTACATCGTGAGCTACTCCGATAAAGCCGATGTGCTTTCCGGCCGGATCCCAGCGCGGCTGGGATTCGGATCGCATCCACCGCCACGGGCCATCGGCACGACGATAGCGCGCTTCGAGCGCAAACGGCTTGAGCGACGACTCTCCGGCGATCTGCTCCTGCAGAATTCGCGGCAGATCGTCCGGATGCAGGATGGTGCGCCAATCGAACACAAGCGCTTCGTCGTAACCAACGCCTAGAAAATCCAGGTACGCCTGATTGGCAAACGCGCGCTTGCCGTCCAGCCTGCTCACCCACATAGGAACAGGGGCGCTGTTGGCAATCAATCGGAACCGCTCCTCACTTTCGCGCAGCGTCTCCTTTGCAACGGCGCGGTCGGTGATGTCGATGTGGGCCCCCACCAGCCGTAGCGGCTCGCCGTCCGGGCCCCGCTCGATGCGAGCTTCCGTCGCGATCCATCGCACCTGTCCATCGTTCGGTCTGATAATGCGGTATTCCGACGAAAACTGCTCTTTGGTCCCGTTTACGGCGTCGAGGAAGTGCTGCACGGTACGGGCGCGATCATCCGGATGCAGCCGCTGGATCCAATCCTCGTGCGTGTCATTCGCGTCCGCCGCCAATCCATGAATCGCCCGGTACTCCGGAGACCGGCGCTCGTTCCGAAACCCATGACGGAGATCAACATTGACTCCAGCCACCCTGGCGATTTGCTGGATGCCGGCGAGTTCATTCTCGCGATCCCTCAGCGCCTGCTCCGAAACGGAAAGCGCTTCGATTCGACGACGAAGTTCATCCTCGCTGACGCCAACCATTCCCGCTCCTTCACGAAAGATTCCGGCAAATACTTTATATCGGAGCGCCTCAATTCTCCAATGCATGAATCGATGCGAAGGTTACCGGCGGTCCATCCGCAGCACCGTCTCAGCGGCCAATTTGAAACATCCGGATTCCTGTCGAGCGTCCAGATCGCATCGATCAACGGCGCGGCGTCGCGCTGTGGATTGCACGCTGGAAGGCTGGAAATCGGCATAGGGTCGGCGTCGCCGACGAGCGGTAACGTCTGCAGCAATCAATCGCGCCTTTAATCGAACCACGGCCAATCGGCTGATCCTGGATGCGTGACGGCGCCGCCGGGAGCCTGGCCGACCAGCCTTGCATATTTCGAAAGCGCGCCCGCCCGATGGCGTGGCGGCGGCGGCGTCCACGCCATCCGACGTCCCACCAGTTCCGCCTCATTCACCAGCATATCCATCCGCCGTGCCGCCGCATCGACGCGAATTCGATCTCCATCGCGCACCAGCGCGAGCGGACCGCCGACAAACGACTCGGGCGACACATAGCCGATGCATATACCGCGCGTCGCGCCCGAAAAACGGCCGTCGGTGACGAGAGCGACCTTCTCGCCCATTCCCTGACCGTAGATCAAAGCGGTGACACCCAGCATCTCCCGCATGCCGGGACCACCCACCGGCCCCTCGTTGCGGATAATGAGAACCTCGCCTTCATGGTAATTGCGGTTGCGCACCGCATCGACACACGCCTCTTCATTTTCGAATACGCGGGCGATGCCTTCGAACACCAGCTTTTTCAGGCCTGCGACCTTGATGACGGCGCCATCCGGACAAAGGTTGCCCTTGAGCACCGCCACCCCTCCGTCAGCCATGATCGGCGTGCCGGTATGATGAATAACCTCGCCGTCGGGCTGGTTGGCCTGACCGTATTCCTCCGCAATGTCCGGCCGGTGATGGTGAGGCAGCCGCCGTCGACATGGCCGCTTTCGACCAGCGCGCGGACCACCACAGCGGTTCCGCCGATGTCATAGACGTCCTTGGCGGTGTACTTGCCCCCGGGGCGCAGATTGCCGATCAGGGGCGTGCGGGCAAACACGGCGCCCACGTCGTCGAGGGTGAATGGTATCCCGGCTTCGTTGGCGATCGCGGGCAAATGCAGCGCGGCGTTGGTCGAGCCGCCGGTGGCGGCAACAATGGCCGCGCCGTTCTCCAGCGCTCTCCGCGTCACCAACTCGCGGGGCAGCGGTCCGCGACGTTCCAGCATTTGCATCACAAGATGTCCGGCCTGACGCGCAGCATGCGCGCGCTCGGCATAAACGCCGGGAACCATCGACACATTCGGAATGGTCAGTCCCATCGCCTCGGAAACCATCGCCATGGTGTTGGCCGTGAACTGTCCGGCGCAGGCGCCGATCGTCGGCAGGCAGGCGCGCTCGACGGCTTCGAACGCCCCGTTATCGAGTTCGCCGGTCATTACCGCACCGACCGCCTCGTAGGAATCCAGCACGGTAAGGGTCCGCCCTTCGATCTGGCCAGGAAGCGCGCTTCCGCCATAGATGAAGATGGACGGGACGTTGCAGCGGACCATTCCCATTATCACGCCGGGAAGCGTCTTGTCGCAACCGCCAAAGCCGATCAGGGCGTCGTAGGCGAGGCCGTGGACGACCGCTTCGATCGAGTCGGCGATCAACTCGCGCGAGAGCAGGGAAAATTTCATGCCCTCGTGGTTCATGCTGATGCCGTCGGACACCGAAATGGTTGTGAATTCGCGCGGCGTGCCCCCGGCCTCCGAGATTCCGGCCTTGGCGGCCTCGACCTGAAAATCATGGGTCATGTTGCATGGGGTCTGCTCGCCCTTCATGCTGACCACGCCGACCATCGGCTTGGCGATGGCCGCGTCGTCGAGCCCCATCGCCCGCATGAACGCCCGGTGCGGTGCGCGATCGAGGCCGTCGGTGGTCACGCGCGATCGCCACTTTTTCATGATCGTCGTACCGATGAACGCCGGAACTACTGCAGCGGCGCGACGATGGCCGGATGCTTGAACTGCGCCACGTCCATTTTGGGCAACATTCCCGTCGCGGCGTAGATATCGAGCATCTTCTGGATCGCTTCGAAGTTCGGCGCCGCACCCGGATCGCGGCCGAAGTCGTTGTCCTTGAGAAGATAAGTGTCAAGCACCGGCACCGGAGCCTTCAGGACTTCGGACACGACCTTGAGTGTTTCGTCGCGATTGGCGAGGGCTTTTTTCATGCCGGACGTGATGTCGCGCACATAGGCTTTCACGAGATCCGGGTTCCTGTCGACGAAGTCGGCGCGGCAAGCTTCCAGGATGTGGACGATGTTGGGCATTTCCTCGGAAAGCGAGAACAGTTTGCGAGTGCCGCCTTTGGCTTCGGCGCGTGCGGCAAAAGGCTGGTTCATGTTTACCGCGTCCACACGTCCCTGACGCAGCGCATCTTCAGAGATCGCAAATCCGGTTTCGACCAGCTTGATGTCCTTGTCGGGATCGACACCGTTCTTCTTCAGCAGCATTGCAAACGGACCGAAGGTGCCGCCGCCGATTACGGAAATGCCGACGGTTTTGCCCTTGAGGTCGGCGATGTTCCGAATCGGCGAATCGTCCATCACCGCCCAATAGACCGAAAAGCCGCCGGGTTTCTCGTAAACGTGCTGTGCAACGATATATGCCTTCAGATTTCCTCCGACCACGCCGTTCGCCAGCGATAGCGGTGCCTGCGTCGCACAATCCAGCGCGCCTGCCGCCAGCGCCTGGGTCATCGGCGAGGTGCCCTGGAATTGCGTCCACTCGATTTTATAGGTCTTGCCCAGGTCGGGGAATTCGGCCGGCCGCCGCATCATCCAGTACTTCGATTCTTCAGCGGGGATGGTCCAGCCGACCCGGATCGTCTGTTGCGCGTGGGCCGCGTTGACCAAGCCAAGCGCGCCGGTCGCGACTGCGGCCGCCATGAACCATTTCGACGTCTTCCGCTGCATCATCCTGCTCCATTTACAATGGTCAGATCCCCATTGCCGACTGAGCTTTTCACGCTTCAAACGGCGGAGCAAGCAACCTTGTCCGATCTGTTCCGGGCGGCGTTAGGCCGCGGCCGCTTTGGCCATCACGCCATCGAACGCATCCGCCATGACGTTAGTCGACGGCTTAAGTCCCGTGAACAGTTCGAACGCGTCGGCCGCCTGATAGATTGCGAGTTCGCGACCGGTCATGATGCGCGCGCCTTTGGCCTGTGCAGCCATCAGCAGCGGTGTCCGGAGCGGTGAATAGACGGCGTCGGCAACCCAGAGCCCATCATGCAGCAGCACGTCCGGGACCGGCGTGCCGCTGCCGGGGAGCATTCCCACCGGCGTTGCATTAACCAAACCGACCGCTCCCCGAAGCGCGTCCTCCACGCTGTCAGCGACGACGATCGCACCGGTTGCGCGCAGAAGTGTCGCAAGCGTAATGGCCTTGCTCCGGTCCGTATCGAATATTCTGATTTCGGCGACCCCAAGGCACGCCAGCGCAAACGCGATGGCCTTGCCGACGCCGCCTGCGCCAACGACCGCGATGGTCCCCGGCCCGGAGTCCGCGACCAGATTGGCCGCAGCCCGCACGAAACCGGTGGTGTCTGTGTTGTAACCCACTAGCCTGCCATCGCGGATCACCACGGCATTGACGGCAGCGGTAGCCGCCGCGGTGGGCGACAATTGATCGAGCAGATTGACCACTGCTTCCTTATACGGAAACGTCACGTTGACGCCCGCGAAGCCAAGGCGTCTTACGCCGTCGAGCAGCGCGCGCAACTCGTCGCGGCCGGCACCTGCAACTTCGATAAGGTGATAGTGGCATCGTACACCCAAGGCATCGGCGGCCTGCTCGTGCATCGCCGGCGACGCCGAATGCGCGATCGGAGCCCCGATCAAGCCGGTAAGAAAGCGTTGGCTGGATGCGGGCCGGTCGTCGGACACGATCGCTTCGTCTGCTGAAATTTAAGCGACGTTGCGCGTCGTTCGTCCGTTGTCGGCAAGTCCAAGATGCGCGCGCGCCTCGGCTGCCGACATGGCCTCGCCGCCGAGCATCTCGACGATATGCCGCGCCTTTTCGACCATCGCCGCATTGGTCTCCGCCAGCACGCCGCGCTTCAGGTAGACCGCGTCCTCCAGTCCGACCCGGACGTGTCCCCCCGCAAGGTAGGCTTGCGCCACCATCGGAAATGCCGAGCGGCCGGTGCCGAAGGCCGTGAATTCCGTGGCGGGAGGCAGCATCCCGCGGGCGTACAGAACCGTTTCGGGCGCCGGACGAAAGCCGTATTTGACACCGAGCACCAGGCTCGCGAGATGCGGTCCTTTCAGGGTTCCGTCGCGAACGAGATCGTGCATCAGCAGGATATCGCCGGAATCGAACAGTTCGATCTCGGGCCGGGTGCCTGCGGCGTAGATCACCTGGGCCATTTTGCGTATATTGGGCGGCGTGTTGATCACGACCTGCGCACCGAAGGTCATGGTGTTGAGGTCAAGCGTGGCAATATCCGGCCGCAGCATCGCGATATGCTCGGTGCGCTTTGCCGGCGTCAGGAACAGCGTGCCGGGTCCGGCAATCTTCGGATCCTCCTCCGAGGGCGCGAAACGTCCACCCGGACCGGTCGTGATATTGAGAATCAGCGAGCTGTTTCTGGCGCGAATGAGTTCGACGACCTGCCGGTAATACTCGATCTCCATGGACGGCATGCCGGTCTCGGGATCGCGAACGTGAATGTGGGTAATCGCAGCACCCGCCTCGGCTGCTCCAAGGCAGGCTTCAGCGATTTGTTCAGGCGTAATGGGAAGGTGCGGCGTCATGCTGGGTAGTGTCTGATTGCCGGTCACGGCACAGGTGATGATGACTTTGTCGCGCGGGTTCTGCATGCGTTGCTCCTACGTTGAAGCGACCAGATACAATTACGCCATGGATGTCAAAGGGCATGGCTTGGCTGCTTGTCCGCTTCGCGTCCGGCCTGTCGACCCATACAGAAGCGCGTAGCTAAATCGAGAGAACAGGCCGATTGATGGTGGTCCCGGGACGCGTAAAACTTATGCGGCCTCGCTTCGTCGCCAGCAGCGGCTGCGCCAGTTCCGACACCGCGGCGGCGCGGTCGGTGCAATCCAGTACGACGATATCTGCGGGGTTACCGACTTCAAACCCGTAATCCTTGAGGTTCATCAGTTTCGCCGCCAGAGACGTGACCATTTCCAGGCACGCCTGCATTTCCTCGGGCCGTCCTAGTTGCGCGATATTGGCGTAAAGATTGGCCATTCGCAGCAGCGAGCAATCGCCGAACGGCGTAAACGGATTGAGCACATTGTTGGTTGCCAAAGAACAGGTCACGCCGTGACCGAGAAGACGATGTGCCGGCGCAACGCCGCGCGGGGCCGAATGCGGGGCGTCGCGCCCCATCAGGAACAGATCCGTCGCCGGCAACACCGTCACCGCAACCCCGGCGCCGGCCAGTTTCAGTCCAGCTTCCTCAAGCTGAGCATGATCGAGTGCCGACAATTTGGTGACATGACCGATGGCGACGCGGCCGGCCCAGCCGTGCTCTGCAGTTTGGCGGCAGACTTCGTCAAGATGCATCCAGGACGGATCGAGATCGAAATCGAGATGGAAATCGATGTCGATATCGAAACGCCGCGCCAGATCGAAGATGCGCGTGATCTGGCGCTGCGGATCGCTGTCGGTATAAGGGCAGCCGCCCACCAGATCGGCGCCGTTTTCGCAAGCCTCTATCAGGAGTTCAAAGGTCCCGGGATCGTTGTTGAGACCTTCCTGCGGAAATACGCAAATCTCGATGTCGACGGCCCAGGCATAATCGCGCTTCAAGGCGCTGACGGCGCGAAAGCCTTTCAACCCGATGCGGGGGTCCACCTCGACATGGGTGCGCATCCGCGTCGTGCCCTGCACGATCGCCTTCTCCAGCGTGCGCCGTCCGCGCGCATAGATATCGTCCTCGGTGAAGGCGAGCTTTGCTGCGGCGGCATTTTCAATTGCTTCCTTGAGCGTGCCGGTCCGGCAAACGCAGCGATCGGAAATGCACGACTTGTCGAGATGGATGTGGGTTTCGACGAAGCCGGGAATCAACAGGCGTCCGTCCAGCGCAAGCTCGCAGGTGCCGCCCGACGGTCCCGCGTCAAGTGCCGGGCCGATCGCAGCGATGCGGCCGTCGCGCACGCCGATATCGACCCGCTCGTGCTCCCGCCCGGCGATGCGCCCATCACGCAACACGGTATCGAACAGCATACCTGACCTATTGCGCCGCGCCGGCGTGACCGAGATAGGCGGCCTCGACATCCGGATCGCCGGCCAGATCGAGCGCGGTATCTTCGCGTACGATCCGGCCGGAATCGATCACATAGCCGCGATCGGCTATCGCCAGCGCCAGCACCGCCATCTGATCGACCAGCAGAATCGTGATGCCCTCGTCGCGGAGATCGGCCAGCACATCGAACAGCTCGTTGACCATCGCAGGCGCCAGACCCAGCGACGGCTCGTCGAGCAACAAGATTCCGGGCTTCGCCATCATGCCGCGCGCAATCGCCAACATCTGTTGCTCGCCGCCGGACAACAGGCCGGCGCGGCTGTTCAGGCGATCGCGCAGCCGGGGAAAGCGCGCCAGCAAGGCGCCGATCTCAGCCTGGTAGTTTACATTCTCGCGGGTGCTGGCGCCGAGTTCAAGGTTGTCATGGACCGTCAGTTCGGGAAATACCTGGCGGCCTTCCGGCACCAGGGCCAGACCGCGCGCCGCGATGCGATGCGCTTCGCTGCGTTCGATGCGCCGGTCATTAAGAATGATTTCTCCTTCGACCGGCCGCAACAATCCAGCAATGGCGCGCATCAGCGTCGATTTGCCGGCGCCATTGGCGCCGATCAGCGCCACCATTTCTCCGGGTCGTACTTCGACGTTCACTTTCTGCAGAACGGGCGCGCCACCATAGCCCGCGGCAAGATTGATGGCCGTCAGCACCGCGTCCTGCGGCCCGCTCCAGGGCCGGCGGCGAGCGCGGGCGCGGGTTTCGGCGGCGCCAAGATAGGCCGCAAGAACTTTTGCATCGTGCCGGATCTCGTTCGCCGTGCCAGCAGCGATCGGCTTGCCGGCATCGAGCACCACGACGTGATCGGAAATTCCCATTACCAGCCGCATATCGTGTTCAACGAGGATTACGGCAATTCCGGAATCGGCGAGCCGGCGCAGCAACCCGCTCAGGGCATCCTTGTCCGGCGTCATCAGACCGGCCGCCGGCTCATCGAGCAGAAGCACGCGTGGTCGCATGGCCAATGCCCGTGCGATCTCGACCAGCCGTCGATCGACGTGCGGCAGATCGCCGGCTATGCGCATTACCGTGTCGTGATAGCCGACAAAGGCGAGCAGCCCTTCCGCGGCGCGATGATCGGCGCCGTCAGCGGCGGACGACAGCATCGAACCGAGCGATCCGCGGCGTATTGCAATCAGTATGTTGTCGAGCACGCTCATGGTCTCGAACAGTTTTGTGGTCTGGTAAGTGCGTCCAATACCGGTTCGTGCCACCTTCCAGGCCGGCGCGCCGGCGAGTTCCGCATTGCCCAAGCGGATGCTGCCGGCGTCGGGCCGATAGAAGCCGCCGATCATGTTGAGCACCGTGGTCTTGCCGGCGCCGTTCGGGCCGATCACGCTGGTGACCTTGCCCGGCAATGCAGTGAAGCTGACGCTGGACGCGGCCTTGATGCCACCGAAGGTGATGGCAATTTCGCGAACCTCGAGGGCATCGCCGACGGCGCCTGAAGCAAGAAACGATGCGATGTCGAATCCCTCGGGTTTGGCGGTGCGACGATCGATGCGGCGGAACAGCCGCGCGATGACACCGAGAATGCCTTCCGGCGCCAGCCAGAGCACTACCAGCAGCAGCATGCCGAAAAACAGCAGGCGGTATTCCGCCAGATTCGACAACAGCTCCGGCAGGACCACCGTGACGGCAGCGCCGACCGCCGGCCCCAGCACCCACCCCGCGCCTCCCACCACGCAGGCGAGCAGAAACAATATCGATTGCGAGAATGGAAACGAGTCCGGCGCGACGAACGCCAGCAATGCGGCAAAGATGCCGCCCGCTATTCCCGCAAAGACCGCCGACAGCATGAACGCCGCGGCCTTGATGCTGACGGGGTTCAGTCCGATCGAGCGGGCTGCTGCTTCCGCATCGCGCACTGCAACCATCGCCTTGCCCCAGGCCGAGCCGGCAAGCCGATAAAACAAGAACGTCGATATCCCGGCTACGGCGATTGCAAACAGCGCGATCTCGCGTTCGGTGAAAACCGCGCCGGCGATGGACGGCGGCGGCAGGCTCATCAGACCATTCGATCCCCCAGTAAGATCCCGCCATTCGATGCTGAGATGTTGAACGATGAACGCGAACGCGATGGTTACCATTGCGAGATAGGGACCGCTTACACGCAACGCCGGGAGCGACAACAGCAGGCCGATAGCGCCCGCGATCAAACCCGCCAGCGGCAAGGCGATCCAGAAGCTGACGCCCTTCAGGGTCAGAATCGCGACGCTGTAGGCACCGATGGCGTAGAAGCCGACGTGACCGAGCGAAATCTGGCCGGTCAATCCGACCAGGATATTGAGCCCGACACCGACAATGGCCGTCAGCGCCACCATCGCCAGCACAAATGGCGCATAACCCCCTGCTTTTGCAGCATACAGCGCCGAGGCGCCGGTCAACACAAGCAGCGCCGTCGGCATCGCAAGCGCGCACCATCTGGAATTCATCGCCATCAGACCTTGTTGATGGCGGCGCGCCCGAACAGTCCGTTCGGCATCAGGGTCAGCGCGAGGATCACCACGGAAAAGACGACGATTTGCGTGTACACCGATCCGAGAAACGCCGTAACCAACGCCTCGATGAGGCCGTAGGCGAGACCGGCGATCACCACTCCCCACGCCGAGCCCATGCCGCCGAGAATGGCGACGGCGAACGCCTTGATGCCGAACAGCGTCCCCATCTCGGAGCTGACGCTGAACAGCGGCGCAATCAACAGTCCGGCAAGGCCGGCCAGCGCGGTGGAGACCATGAAGGAAACCGCGACGGTGCGGTGCACGTTGATGCCCATCAGCCGGGCCGCATCAGCGTTCTGCACGACCGCGAGCAGTGTCTTGCCGCGGCGGGTGCGACGAAGCACCAGATGCATCGCTAATGCGATGCCGACCCCGACAACGGGAATCACGAGCTGCAGCGGATAAACGCCGGCGCCGAACATCCGGATCGGCTCGCGTGCCAGCGCGGAAGGAAACCCGCGCGGCTCCTTGCCGAAGGTGAACAGCACGGCATTGTCGAGCACGATGCCGGCGGCGACGGTCGCCATCAGCCACGCATTCGAGCCTCGCGCCACGAACGGGCGCACCAGAATGCGCTCGACCGCAAGCCCGAACAGCGCGCAGGCCGATAGCGCGGCAATGACCGCAAGCGGCATCGGCCAGCCCAGTTTTACGCCGAAGGTATAGCCAAGCACCGCGCCCAGCATCATCGCCGAACCCTGCGCAAAATTCACGGTGTTGGAGACGACATAGGTAATGTGAAAGCCCAGCGCGATCAGTCCGTACATGCTGCCAAGACCGATGCCCGAGATGATGGCCGAAGCGAGCATGAGATTCCTGCATGACCTTCAGGGAAAGGCAAATTAAACCTCTCCCTGTCTTGCGCGGGACAGGTCGAAGCATGCGCGCAGCGCAGGCGTCGGGTGAGGGACGGGGTACTGCGCTCAACTCATCTTCAACACTCCCGGACCGACGAGTCCTCCCCCTCTCCCCGCGCAGCGCGGGGCGAGGAGCGGCTGTGTCCGGGCGGGGAGGTTTCGACCAAATGTAGCTCCTTAGTTCGTCAGCGGCAGGATTTCGTCACCCTTGAAGTAGGTGAAGATATAATCCGACGGCGACAATGCGTCCTGATTCTCGGTCGAGAACGGCTTGTCATACGCCTTGATCAGGCCATCGTACGTGCCGATCTTGTAAAAGCTTTCACGGATTGCCGGACCGTCGGCCGAGCCGGCGCCTGCAATGGCCATCGCCGTCAGGTGCATGGCGTCGTAGGCATTGGCGATACCTACCGCCGGCGTCACGTCGGCGGCCGACTTGATTTCGGGATATTTCTTCTTCAGCGCTTCGAGCACACCGGCGGCCTTTGGGCTGTTGTTGCCCGAGAAGCTGAAGGTCTGGATGAAATGAACTTTTTCCGCGCTGGGGCCGGCTAGTTCGGTGAAGCGTCCGCCCGAGGGTCCCCAATGCGATACGACCGGGACGTTCCAACCCATGCGGTCGAGCGATTTCACCACCTGCGCCGAAGGTGCCACATTGGCGACCATGAACAGCGCATCGGCGCCCGCGTCCTTGAGCCGCGTCAACTGCGGCACCACGTCGACGTCGCCGGTCTCGAACTTCTCGACACCGGCAAACGGCATGCTCCTGGTTTCAAGCGCGGCCTTCAGGCCCTTTTCGTTGGATTCACCCCAAGGGTTATTGATCAAGATCATTCCGGGTTTTTTTGCACCGTATTTTCTCGCGGCGTAATCGACCAGCGCTACGTCGACCAGGGCATCCACCGCCGAGACGCGGAACACGTAGTTTTCCGCCGCGCCGTTGCGGGTGATCGCGGTGCCCGCCGCCCACACCCCGATGAATGGCACTTTCGACTGATTGGCGAATGGAACGATCGCAACAGAAACAGGGGTATCCAGCCCGCCGAAGAAGGCGGCGACCTTCTCGCGCTGCACCAGTTCGCGCGCGGCGATTACGCCCTTGGCGGGGTTGCTCTCGTCGTCGCGCACCAGCAGTTCGACCTTTTTGCCGAGCAATCCGCCTTTGGCATTGATTTCGTCGATCGCCAAAGCCAGGCCTCGAACAATAGCCTCGCCGGATTTCGCCGACTGCCCTGACATTGCAGCGACAAGGCCGAGCTTGACGGTATCTTCAGCTTTCGCCGGCACTGCGACGGCGAGCAAGAGCGACGCTGCGAGCATCACTCTATAAGATAAATGCGCGAAAGCCATGACCGGATCTCCGTTAAACGAATGGATTCACGAAATTCAAGCAAGGGCCATGCCATGCCGGTGTAACACGACCGGCTTCATCAAGTGAGCCTGCACCACGGCAGCAAGACACCAATGGGATTGCCCCGATCATTTCGCCGCCCGCAGTTTCCGCTTCGGTAACCGTGCGATCTTCGACGGGTTACCGTTATCGGCAGCCGTAGCGTAGCGCGACAACACGGTGCCGAGATCGAAATGCGAGTCGCGGCCTTGATCGAGCAGTGCACGGCGCTCGACCGCGCCGAGATGGCGATCCATCACCGCGACGGCGGCATCGGCATTGCGCCCGCGCAATGCCGCGACGATCTCGCGATGCTCGCTGATGGCGCAGTCGGCCGAATGCGGCCGTCCATACAGTGCGAGGATCAGCGAACAGCGCGACACCACTTCGCCGAGATAGCGCCGCAACAACCGATTGCCGGACATTTCGCCGAGTCGGGTGTGAAATTCGCCCGCGAGCCGGATTGACACCCGGGAGTCGCCGGCTTGGCGGGCAGCTGCTTCCTCGCGAACATGACCTTCGAGTTCGGCACCGAATTCCGGCCGCCAGCGCTCGACCACCAGACCAACCACCTGCCGCTCAAGCGTGCGCCGGACCTCGAACACTTCCTTCGCTTCGTCCAGCGTCGGCTTGGCGGTGATTGCCGTACGCCGCGGGGGCGCATCGACCAGGCCTTCCGCCTGCAGATGCGCCAGCGCTGCCCGAACAAGCGTGCGACTCATACAAAAGCGCGCGCCGAGCTCATCCTCCGGAAGCTTGGTGCCGGGCGGCAACGCCTGCTCGATGATCGCCTGACGCAGCGCCCGGCAGGCAATATCGACGCGGATGGATTTCTTGTTCATCCGGAATTATTCTCAACGGACCAATTCCGGCATACGATAATTCAGAATATCGTACACAAGATGCGGCAATTTTGGTCCGTCCGCCCGAATACGAGCAGCACAACGCCTAAAGTTTGCGCTTCGAACGGGCTTTAAAACAGCGAATAATTGCCGTTATGTGGGCCCTCATGTCGTCGAGCGCTGCGATAAAGCGGAAGACGGAGGACGTCGTGATCGGGCCACAGATCTTGTATACAGGATTTGGCCGGGATGACGCAGATGGGCCTTGCATGAGCAAAGCGGTTCTTAATTCGCGGTTGCAGCCGGAGCTGATCGACCTCGGCGGCGGCGTGGCGCCGGTATCGCTGGCGCGGCCCACGCGTCGGGTCGATCGACGATTCTTGCGGGCCCATGCCGAGGCACCCTCGATCACGTCCACATGATGGACGCCATTCCGGACGGACCTGAGGATGTGACGTTCGATTTCCGCACCCTGTCGGCACGCGACCGCTACAGGCTGATGATCGGCACCGTGGTGCCGCGGCCAATCGCGCTGGTGACCACGGTCGATCCGCAAGGCCGCATTAACGCCGCGCCTTTCAGCTTCTTCAACTGCCTCTCGGCGGATCCGCCAATTCTCGCGCTGGGCGTCGAAAATCACCCGGATATGTCGTTCAAGGATACGGCGCTCAACATCCGGCTGACCGAGGTCTTCACCGTCAACATCGTCTCACACGCCATCGCCGAGGCTATGCATATCTGCGCCGTGTCGTTTTCTTCCGAGCGCGACGAATTGCAGGCGGCCGGCCTAACCGCAATGCCAGGCACGGCGGTGGCGTCGCCCTGGATCAAGGAAGCACCTGCATCGTTCGAATGCCGCCGCCACCTTACCCTGGAATTAGGCAAATCGCGCCAGATCATACTGGGCGAGATCGTGTTCGCGCATTACCACCACGACGTCATCGACGTGGAGCGCATGCGCATCGATCCGGCCAGGCTGGACACCATCGCGCGGCTCGGGGGCAATACCTGCGCGACCATCCGTGACCGCTTCGAAATGCCGACCCCGACGCTGGCGGATTTCGATTCCGAGCGTGAATGAATGCTGCAGCGGCTCGATGCATAGAGCGTAGAAGCATGCGGAACGTCAATTGCCCGTTCGCTTAGTTCGGCTTGGCTGCCGACGAATACGCTTTGCCCGGTGGATCCCCTGCTGGGCCTTGTCAAATGCTTGGCACGCCGCAGGTAACGCGGATAGGGTATCCGGTACATCCTCGAGACGCCTCAGTCTTGATCCCGACACAACTTTCCGAGCCGCCAATGACAGCACCCTCCCCCACCGACCGGCTGGCCGCACTGCGCGCGAAACTAAGGCAGGCCGGCTTCCAGGCTTTCCTCGTTCCCCGCGCGGATGCTCACCAGAATGAGTACGTAGCCCCTTCCGACGAGCGGCTGAGATTCATCAGCGGCTTTTCCGGCACCGCTGGATTTGCCGCTATCACCATGCGTGAGGCGGCGCTGTTCACCGACGGCCGCTACCGGTTGCAGGCGGAGCGACAAATCGATGGCGCGCATTGGAGCCTGCTGCCCTCGGAGCAGAATCCCTCGATCGACTGGCTATCGGCCCGCCTGTCGGCAGGCGACGTCATCGGTTACGATCCGCGATTGCATCGCGTCGACGAGATCGACCGTCTCAGCGCGGCCTTCAAGTCCCGCGGCATCAAGATCGCTCCGGTCGTCGATAATCCCATCGACGCGATTTGGCTTGACCGTCCTGCCTCCCCGGCCGGTGCGGTAATCCTGCACGCGGCAAGCTTTGCCGGTGAAACCGCTGCAGAGAAGCGGCACCGCGTGGCCGAACAGCTCGCGCGTGAGGGCGTCGATGCGCTGCTCGTTTCGGCGCCTGACAGTCTAAGCTGGCTGTTCAACATTCGCGGCAGTGACCTCATGCTGACGCCTGTCGTATTCGGCTTCGCATTGCTGCGGCAGGACGCCACTGCGGTCCTGTTCCTGGATCCCGCCAAGATAACCGGTGAACTTGCCGAAGCATTGACCGAAGGTGGCGCGGTATCGATCGCGCCTCCGAGCGCGATGGTCGAGGTGCTCACCGGGTTTGCCCCCGGAACTGTGCGGCTCGATAATGCATCCGCCAGCGTCTATCTCGCCGATCTGGTGCGAGCGGCGGGCGCCAAGGTTGATGTCGGCATCGACCCGATCGTCCTGATGAAAGCTCAGAAATCGGCAACGGAACTCGCCGGGATACGCGCCGCCCATCACCGCGATGGCGTTGCTCTGACCCGGTTCCTCGCCTGGTTTGCGCGAGAAGCGCCGGGCGGACTTACCGAATGGACGGCTGCGAAAAAACTTTACGACCTGCGCGCCGGCCTCACGAATTTTCGTAGCTTGAGCTTTCCAACCATCTCGGCTGCTGCGGGCAATGCGGCCGAGGCGCATTACCAGTTGACCGACACCAACGCCCGGCCGTTTGCCGATGGTGATATCTATCTGGTGGACAGCGGTGCGCAGTTTCTCGACGGTACCACCGATGTAACCCGGGTCACCGTCATCGGCACGCCGACCGAGGAAATGCGCCGCCGCTATACCCAAGTGCTCAAGGGGCATGTGGCACTGAGCCGCGCCCGATTTCCAAAGGGCGTCTCCGGCGCCCAGCTAGATCCGCTGGCACGACAATTTCTGTGGGCGGATGGCGTCGATTTCCAGCACGGCACCGGCCACGGAGTCGGCTTCTATCTGTCGGTCCATGAGGGACCGCAGTCGATTTCAGCGCGCGGAGCCGGCGTCCCGCTGTTGCCCGGCATGGTGGTGTCGGTCGAGCCCGGTTATTACAAGCGCGATGCGTTCGGAATCCGCGTCGAGAACCTGGTCGCAGTGCGCGAAGCCGCCGAACAGCCAGACCTCGCCGAGCAGCCTTTGCTGGAATTCGAAACCTTGACGATCGCGCCTTACGAGCGCCGGCTGATCGACCTTGCGATGCTTACGGAGCAGGAGGTCGCCTGGGTCAACAGCTATCATGCTTGGGTAGGCCGAAATCTGGCTTCCGAGCTATCAGGGCAGGATCTCGACTACCTCATAACTGCCACGAAGCCACTGGCCTGATTTGCCGGCTGGAATTGAGGTCGAATGCTTGGGCACGCCGCAGCGCGCGGATGGCACCGGGCCAACCAGCGAGTACTCGGGGCATCGGGATGGTTTGCAGATTTCTGTTAACGCACGCCCCGGATCGCCGTTTGCGACGCCCTGCCAAAGCCGCGCCCCCCCGGCGAGGTCATGACGTTGCTGGGTCGGGTTGAGATCAGGCAAGAGATGACGCATTGTGGGGCCGGGCGGAATGTCTTCTGTTCTCCAAAAGTCAGTTCAAGTCGAGTATTCCTGTGAAGGAAGCCATGAGCGCTACCATTTGGTCTGACGATCAAAGCTCTCCCAGTGCCGGTCCCGGATCCCCGCCGCAACCATACGGCTGGCTGTTGCCGTCGGCGTTCTCGATACCGCGGTGGAATTTCGCCTCCCGGACCGCGCATTTGCCATTTTACTTTTGGCTTATAGATGCAACTCGTCCGCGCCTTATCGTTGATCTGGCCTCCGGCAGGCCCGACGACTATCTGGCTTTTTGCCAGGCAGTTGAACAATTAAATTATGGTGCTGAATGCTTGGGCGTCGTGGACATTTTCGACGAACGCGACTCAGAGAGCGACGTAAGTTCACCCGGCGCATATCATGCCGCACATTTCGAGAGCATCTCGCATCTGCACGACGAGCCAGCAAAAATTCTCGAGGCTCTCGGCTCGCGAACCATCGATTTACTCCATATTGACGGCCAACAAACATCGCAGCTTTCCGATATCGAGACCCAGCAATGGCTTGCCAGGCTGTCTCCGCGGGGCCTCGCCATTATCGTGCATCCGGAGCATTTGGCGCCTTCTTGGCGGAAAGTTTTCAGGAAACGGTCCTCCTTCAGCCTTAATGGCAAGCCGAATATCGAACTGACCGCCGCAGCGGCTGCATACCCGCGGCAGCTTTCTCCTGCTTTCAAGGATGCCGGTAGCGCCACTGCGGCGGCGATGCGATCGGCGTTCGAGTACTTTGGGTCGACATTACGCGAACGTGCCTCACATCGAGACACCGCTTCGTTTGCGTCGAGAGTCGAGATTTCGCTGGCGCACCAGTCAGCCGCAACAGATCTGCTGCGCGCCGATAAAACGGAACTTGAAGAGAAAACCCAGTTGCAGGCGCAGGATGAGATCCGCAATCAAGCGCGCATCGCATTACTGGAGCAATATGTCGAGCAGTTCCGAACTGAGGTGCTGCGGCTTCAGGAATACGCAATAAAGACTCAAAGCGAAATTGAAAGGGTTCAGCGCATCATCGGCGACCGTGATCTTGAAATAGATAGACTACAGCGCGCGATCGCTGACCGCGACACGGAAGTCAGGCGCCTGGGTAATTATGCACAGAAGATCAGGTCAGAGAATATACGAAGGATCAATAGTTTAGATGAAAAGATCCAGGAGGGTGAAGACGAGGCGGATCGACTGAACCAACTCATCGTCGAT